>JAGWWI010000029.1 GCA_018970465.1 Patescibacteria group bacterium | reverse complement strand
AAGAGGGGTTCTCGATGCACGACGCGAAGGACATCCCGCTCTTCGTTGACTGGTACAACACGGAGCGGCCGCACATGGGCATCGGCTGCAGAACGCCCGCTGAAATGCTGAAAGCGATTCCAAGGTGTTGAACTCTATTCGCCTCGACTACGTTCACATGAAAAAGATCGAAGCGAGTGATGAAGTGTTCGTCCTCGATGTCGGCCAGTACATCGGCGAGAGCACGAGACGCGAGATCATCGTCGGCGAAGTGCTCGGCAAGAAGATGCGGTACCTCTCTAAGGAATACCCGGACTGGAGCGAAGAACACTGCATTTTCTCCGTGCCGGCCGTGCGGCCCGCAGCTGCGTAGCTGCAGCAGGAAGCTCCCGGCGTCGGGAGCTTCGTCTTGTTATACTTCGCCTCGATGGACGAGCGAGAGCAGAGATTGGCGGAGATTGAAGGCCGCATGGCCTCGCCCGACTTCTGGGCGGATAAGGACGCGGCCAGGGCGGTCGTCGCGGAGTATCAAGCCCTCAAGGAGGGCGGCGACGGCGACGCGCACGACCGCGGCGGCGCGACCCTCGCCATCCTCGCCGGAGCGGGCGGGGACGACGCTGAAGACTTTGCGCGCATGCTCCGCCGCATGTACGAGGGGTACGCGGCGCATAAGGGCTGGCGCGTGCGCGAATTGCACGCCAACGCGAACGACCATGGCGGGTACCGGAATCTCCTCCTCGAGATCGAGGGCGCGGGCGCCTACGGCCGCCTGAAGCACGAAGCCGGCGTCCATCGCCTCGTGCGCATCTCGCCCTACAACGCGCAGGCGAAGCGGCAGACCAGCTTCGCGCTGGTCGAGGTCTTGCCGGTCTTGGCGCCAAACGACAAAGTCGAGATCAATCCGGCCGACATCGAGATGACCTTCGCTCGCTCGGGTGGCGCAGGCGGGCAGAACGTAAACAAGGTCGAGACGGCGGTACGCATGCTCCACAAGCCGACCGGCCTCTCGGTGCATGTTTCAAGCGAGCGCTCGCAGCAGGCCAACCGCGAGAAGGCGCTCGCCTTGCTCAAAGCGAAGCTCTTCGCCAAGGAGGAGGCCGAACGCGAAGCGGCGGCGAAGGGCCGCTCGATCGCCGCGACGACCGCGAACGAGTGGGGGAGCCAGATCCGCTCCTACGTCCTCCACCCCTACAAGCAGGTCAAGGATCACCGCACCCTCCACGAGTCGCACGACCCCGACGCCGTCCTTGCGGGCGATCTTGATCCTTTTATTGACGCTACCGAAAAGGAATCGACTCCTGCGTCATAGTTGCGTTTACCGGATAGGGGCTGGTACCGTTCGGGCAGATTGTCTGAGGAGGCTCCATTGGACGAAAAAGCCATACGTGCCGCCTACGCCGCGTTCGTGCGGGCGTGGAACAACGGCGATCGCGTAGGTGCGGTCGCAGGTATCTATGCCGACCGGGTCGTGATGGTCCCTCTTGATGACTTCGGGACGGTCTGGGTGAGCAGCGAGATCCAGCTCGCGTACCAGAGCCGTTTCCCGAACGTTGCAGCGATGGGGAAACTCGACATCACTATCGAGCAGGTCTGTCGTGACCCGGGTGGTGTGTACGTTTTGATAACCAGTCGTTCGCGCCTCCCTGACGGTAGGGAGAGCAGGGGCCGCGCTTGCAACTACTTAGTCGAGCGTAGAGGGCGTCCCGTTATCGTGCACGACGAAGACCGCCCACCGTGAACCAGGAACGTTCGTTATCCCCAACCGGTCGCCTTCCGAGGCGGCCGGTTCCGCATTGCTTGCCGAGACGGGTGGGGTACAATGACCCTCGTTCATGATTTATTTCGACAAGGTGACGAAGCAGTACGGGGGAGGAGGCGAGCCGGCAGTCGCGGACGTCACGCTCTCGATCGCTCCCAAAGAATTCGTCTCCATCGTCGGCCACTCCGGAGCGGGGAAGACCACGCTCCTGAAGCTCCTCCTCGCGCAGGAGCGCCCTTCCGAGGGTTCCGTCTTCTACGAGTCGATCGACGTCAACGACCTGCCGTACTCCGCCCTGCACCACTACCGGCGCAAGATCGGCATGGTCTTCCAAGACTTCCGCCTCATCCCGAACAAGACCGCGTATGAGAACATCGCCTTCGCGATGGAGGCGGCGGGGAGGAACGACGCCGAGATCGCGACCGACGTGCCCTACATCCTCGAGCTCGTGAACCTCGCCGATAAGGCCGCGAGCTTCCCGGGCGAATTGTCGGGCGGCGAGCAGCAGCGCATCGCGATCGGCCGCGCGATCATCAACCAGCCCGAGGTCATCGTCGCCGACGAGCCGACCGGGATGCTCGACCCGATCAACACCTACGACGTCGTCGAGATCCTGAAGAAGATCAACGAGCTCGGCACCACCGTCATCATCACGACCCACAACAAGGGTGTCGTGGAGGCGATCGGGCGGCGGGTCATCACTATGGACCGCGGCCGGGTGGTGAGGGACGACGCAGACGGGCGCTACGCGCTATGATGAGGGTATGAGACTCGACTGGATGGTCTTCAAGCGGGTGCTGCGTTCGGGGGCGAAGGACTTCATCCGCGGCGGCGCGGTCTCCGCGGCGACCGTTCTCATCATGACGGTGACCCTCGCGATCATCGGCACGCTGGTCTTCCTCTCCGCGCTCCTCTCGTTCACCCTTAACTCGATCAAAGACAAGGTGGACGTGACCGTCTACTTCGTCACCTCCGCCGAGGAGTCGGATATCCTCGCGGTCAAAGACAAGCTCGAGGCCCTGCCGCAGGTCGAGGACGTCACCTACACCTCTGCCGACGACGCGCTCGCCGCCTTCCGCACGCGCCACGCCTCCGACGAGCTCACGCTCCAGGCCCTCGACGAAGTGGGCGGCAATCCGCTCGACGCCTCGCTCGAGGTCCGCGCCAAGGACCCGTCGCAGTACGAGAGCATCGTCAACTTCCTCGAAGCGACGCCGGCCCTATCGGCGAACGGCGCCTCGATCATCGACCGCATCAACTACCAGCAGAACAAGGACGTGATCGACCGGCTCGCCCTCGCGATCCGCGCGACGCGGGAGGTCGGGCTCGCGGTCGTCCTCGTCTTCGCGCTCGCCTCCGTCTTGATCGCTTTCGCCACCATCCGCCTCGCGATCTACTCCTCGCGCGACGAGATCGCCGTGATGCGCCTCGTCGGGGCCTCGAACGCGTACATCCAGGGGCCGTTCATCGTCGCGGGGATTATCACGGGCGTCATCGCCGCGGGCATCGTGCTCCTCCTCTTCTGGCCCGCGACGCTCTACGTGGGGAGCTCGACCGCCTCGTGGCTCGGCGGGTGGAATATCGCGGGCTACTACGCGCAGCACTTCCTGCTCTTCTTCGCGATCATCGTCGGCGCGGGCGTCGTGCTCGGCGCCCTCGCCTCGATGCTCGCGGCGCGTAAGTACCTGAAGGTCTAAGGGTATGGCGCGCGAGGGACACAAATACATATTCGTCTTGGGCGGCGTGATGAGCGGCGTCGGCAAAGGCGTCGTTACCTCCTCGATCGGCCTCCTCTTGCAGCAGAAGGGCTACCCGGTGAACCTCGTCAAGATCGACCCCTACCTCAATGTCGACGCCGGGACGATGAACCCGACCGAGCACGGCGAGGTCTTCGTCCTCACTTCGGGGCTCGAGACCGACCAGGATATGGGCAACTACGAGCGATTCCTCGGCCGCGACTTGGGGAACGAGGACTACATGACGAGCGGCATGGTCTACCAGGCGGTCATAGAGCGCGAGCGCGCCCTCGGCTACGGCGGCAAGTGCGTCGAGACGATCCCGCACGTGCGCGACGAGATCATCGCGCGTATCGAGAAGGCGGCCGATCACAACGGCAGCCGCATGTCGGTCGTCGAGATCGGCGGGACGGTGGGAGACTTCCAGAACGCGCTCTACATCGACGCCGCCCGCGTCTTGAAGATGCGCTACCCCGACGACGTCCTCTTCGTCATGGTCTCGTACCTCCCGACGCCCGGGACCTTGGGCGAGATGAAGACCAAGCCCACTCAGACGGCCGTTCGCGAGCTGAATAGCTACGGCGTGCAGCCGGACTTCCTCATCGCGCGCGCGCCGCGCCCCCTCGACGAGAAGCGCAAGGAGAAGCTCGCCGTCTCGGTGAACGTGCGCAAGGAGCACATCATCTCGGCGCCCGACATCGACTCGATCTATGAAGCGCCCTTGAACTTCGAGCGCGACAAGCTCGGCGAGGCGATCCTCGAATCGCTCCGCATGCCCGAGAAGCGCAAGGCTTCGCTCGCGGCCTGGGCCAAATTCGTCAAGAGCGCGACGAACGATAAGGCGCCCGAGGTCAAGGTGGCGATCGTGGGCAAATATTTCGATACCGGCGACTTCGTCCTCTCGGACGCGTACCTCTCGGTCATCGAGGCGATCAAGTTCTCGGCGGCGAAGCTCGGCAAGCGCGCGAAGATCACCTGGATCAACTCGAAGGACATCGAGAAGGACCCGAAGCGGGTGAACGACCTCGCGCGCTACGACGGGATCATCGTCCCCGGCGGCTTCGGCGAGACGGGCATCGAGGGCAAGCTCGCGGCGATCCGCTACGCGCGCGAGCACCGGATCCCGTACTTCGGCCTCTGCTACGGCATGCAGCTCATGGTGATCGAGTATGCTCGAAATGTTCTCGGCTTGAAGGGCGCGCATACGACCGAGATCAAGAAGAACGCCGACGAGCCGATCGTCGACGTGATGCTTGCGCAGAAGAAGCACCTGGCAGACAACAAGTACGGCGGCACCATGCGCCTCGGTGCCTACCCGGCCTACCTCAAGAAGGGCACGATCGCGCGCGCCGCCTACAAGGCTGAGATGGTGCAGGAGCGCCACCGCCACCGCTACGAGATCAACAACGCGTACGTCGAGCGGCTCGAGGCGGCGGGGCTCGTCTTCTCCGGCACGTCGCCCGATAAGTCGCTCATGGAGATCGCCGAGCTCGAGAAGAGCGCGCACCCCTTTATGCTCGGTACGCAGTTCCACCCCGAGCTCCAGGCCAGGCCGCTCGCTCCGCACCCCCTCTTCACCGCCTTCATCGAAGCGGCCGCGGCGCGGGCGAAGAGCGAGCGAGCGTAGTCATTTGCTATACTCACGTTCGTCGCGCGACCGCCTCCCTCTTTTCTTGGCGCGCGCTTCTTCGGCGCGATCGAGGCATAACGGTGAACGGCCGATCCGTGAGGATCGGCCGTTGTCGTTGCGCTTAGGTGTTCAGCAGGCTCTGAGCCCAGCGTAGAACAGATAGTCATCCTCGCCGATCGGGAATACGGCCTCGAAACCCGCCTCAGCTGCGAGCGCGAGGAAGTCCTCAAGCACCCACTGTACATAGACGAGCGAATGCCCGGCAGGGATGTGCTCGTGTGTGGCCGAGGTGCCTACCCACGTGCCCGTGCCGGAAGGTCCGCTAATATAGCCGACGGCCCCGGGCTTCATCACTGATCGTATGGCGTAGAGGGCGTCTAGGAGGTGTTCGCGGGCGATATGCCCGAACGAAAAGACAGCGAGGAAGCCGTCGCACTGTTCGGGCACGATGGCGGGGATATCCCGCGCTTCGCCGAGGCGAAAGTCGTAGCCGGGGTATCTCTCCCGCGCAATTGCGATCAACTCTTCGCAGGGATCCACGCCGATGTAGCGAGTGATTCCTACCTGCCGCAACACCTCGATCGAGCGACCAAAGCCACAACCGATGTCGAGAATGAGTGGATCGTCAGAAGGGAGGCTAAGTCGCCAGTCGACCACCGACTCATCTGGGTAGTCATCTCTCTCGCGCTGGGCATAGTCCTCCGCGATGACGGCATAGCACCGCCTCGTAGCGAGTTCTTCCGGTGTCAGAGCGTGGGGCATCGGTGCCTCCTGAGGGTTGTTCCGCCCACACCCTAGCGCATCTGTGGAGCTGGGGCAATTACTGCGACACCGCGCGGATCGCCTCGGTGAGGCGGTCGACCTCGCGGAAGAAGTGCGGCGAGCGCGGGTCGCGCGGGCGCACGAGGTCGATGTCGATCACCTCCTTGATCCGCCCCGGCTTCGCCGCCATCACGACGACCTGGTCCGAGAGCTCGACCGCGTCGGGGATGAGGTGGTTGATCATGAGGATCGTCATGCCGTACTGCCGCCAGATCTTCACGAGGTCGGCCTTCAGCGCCTCGGCGGTGATCGTGTCGAGATTCGAGAAGGGCTCGTCCATCACGAGGAGGTCCGGGTTGACGGCCAAGGCGCGCGCGAGCCCGACCCGCTGGCGCTGGCCGCCCGAGAGCGCGATCGGGTAGCGGCTTTCGAGGTGCGCGAGGCCGACCTCCGCGAGATTCTCGCGCGCGATCGCCTCGCGCTCGCGCTTGCCGACGCCCGCCATCTTGAGCCCGTACGCCGCGTTCTCGAGCGCGGAGAGCCAGGGGAAGAGCGCGTAATTCTGGAACACCATCGCCGCGCGCTCGTAGCGGCGGACGATGTGCCCGGACGCGGGGCGCATGAGCCCGAGGACGACGCGCATCAGCGTCGACTTCCCGGCGCCCGAGGGGCCGGCGACGGAGACGAACGATCCGCGCTCGACCGCGAGCGAGATGTCGCGGAGGACGTAGGCGCCCGCCTCGCGCTCGTCGGCGAAGCGTGCGCATACGCGCGAGAGGATAAGGGCTGGTTCAGCGTTATTCGCCATAGCGGTAGCTGCTCTCGGCCAACAAGGGCGCCCATACGAGGCGATTGACGACGAAGACGAGGAGGAGGATCGAGAGCGTGCCTGCGATTGTCGCGGCATTGAGGCCCGAGGCGCCCGCCTCGGCGATGAAGGCGCCGAATCCCGTGGTCGCGCCGATCGCCGCGACGATGATCTCCGCGCCGATGACCGCCTCCCAGCCGATCGCGATCCCCACCACCGAGCCGGTGAGGATCGCCGGGTAGGAGAGGGGCGCGAGGTAGTAGGGGACGCGCCGCCAGCCGCGGGCGCCATAGACGGTCGCAGCGTCCGAGAGGTCGACGTGCGCCCCGCGGATCGCGGTGAGGACGGCGAAGAGGATCGGCCAGATGATCGACGACACGGCGAAGAGGATGATCATCTCGTCGGTCGCGCCGAAGAAGTAGATGAAGAGCGGGATGAGCGCGAAGGAGGGGATGTTCTGCAGGATGTCGAAGACGGGGAAGAGGTAGTCGGCCACGGGGCTCCAGCCGACGAGGAGCGCGAGCGCGACCCCGAGCGCGAGCGCGAGGAGGTAGGAGGCCGCGAGGCGGTAGGTGGTGCGGATGAGGGCGTCCGCCAAGGCGGGCCACGAGACCCCGGCGAAGTAGCCCCCGGCTGCGAGCGTCCCCGCGAGGAGAAGCACGGCCGCCATGATGAGCAGCGTGCGCCGGTAGCGCAGGCGATGGTGCCGGTGCCACTTCGCGTTCATCGGCCGCGCGACGCTCCTGATCATTACGGAGCATGATACCGCGCCGCCAAGGGCGGCGCGCCCGCGCGAGTTGAACAAACGCGCTTTTTCGCGTATCTTCCACTCCAGCGGGGTGCTCCTGCACCCCGCTATTGCGGGATCGTCTAATGGTAGGACAGCGCCCTCTGGAGGCGTTTATCTTGGTTCGAGTCCAAGTCCCGCAGCATAGTTGCTAAATCGCCTTTTTTCGGTGCTTTAGCCATCACTTCGTAATAACTTTTATAGCGTACATCCTCGGTTTTTCCGTCGAGTAGTGCAAGGTTCCAAAGTACCTCAGAAGCGATAACACGCTGTTGCGGCGGTTTTGAATCGATGAAGCGAATCCGCGCCGTACTTGCTTGCTCAAATTTTTCTCGCGTCGGTTCCAAAGTGGCCAGCCCGTCCTGTCTACGGAGGTTGTTTAGGTCGTACTGAAGCATGGTGCGCTTGCGCTTGATCTCTTCCATTTTCCGCTCGTACAGTTCGCGCCGCAGAAGCCCCGAGGAGGAATCCTCAAAGGCGGCCATCTCTTGCCTCTCTAGGGCGTCTAATTCGGCCTCTAAGCGGGCTTTGATGGTGTCGGTGTAGGCGAAGCTGTCCGCGCTTCGTTCGCGGGCGGCGTCGTGCATGATGGCGATAATTTCCTCATCGAAGCGGACGGCTCCAAGGGCATCGGCCACAAGGACGGTGGCGGGTTCGGAGCGCAGGTAGCGGGAGTGCGCCTCGCAGACACTCTTGCCGTTGGTGCAGTAGTAGTACTCGTGGCCTTTCTTGAGAGAGGCGGTGTACATGCAGGAGCAGGAGGCGCACGTGAGGAGTCCTCGAAGTGGGAAGAAAAGCTTTTGCTCTTGGGGGCGGCTCGTGCCGGTCAAAACCTCTTGTGCCTTGTTGAACGTTGCTTTTGAAATAAGGGGCTTGTGCTTGCCGGAGTAGAGCTTGCCGTCGCGTTCCATGAGTCCGAAGTAAAACGGATTCTTGAGGGTTTTCTCAATACGCGATTTCAAAATCTTGGTGCCCTTAGAAGTACGAAAGCCCTCGGCATAAAGCTGGTTCGCAACGCCCTGCATTGAGTACTGGCCGGAGTTGTACAGCTCAAAGATTCTTCGGACAAGCGGCGCAGTCTTTGGGTCGATGACAAGAGTCTTGGTATTGCGGTCGTTCGCATAGCCGAGCGGCGCATGATTCGGCCATTCGCCCTTTTCAAGCTTGGCTCGGTTCCCGCGCTTTACGTTCTCGGAAAGGTCGCGGATATACTGATTCGCCATGCCGAGTTGAACGGCGAGCATAAGGACATTATCGGCGGGGTGATGCGTGGCCTCGTGTGTCCGTATCTGCTTAATAACACCACGCTGTAGCAGGTCTATAACTCGTCCGGCGTCGGCCATATTTCGAGCGAGGCGGTCGAGTTTCCAGCAGAGTATGGCGTCCGCCTCTCCACGCTGTATGTCGGAGAGCAGGGAGGCAAATACGGGGCGTCCCTCGGCTTTTGCAGACTTACTCTCACGAAGCACCTTTACGATCTCTAACCCCTGATTAGCCGCCAAGTCCAAAAGTTCCGATACTGAACCGGGTCAAGAACGAAGGCGTCTCGGTCACCGACGCCGCCAAGGATCATGGCGTCAATCCGACCACGGTATACGAGTGGCTCAAGGACGGCGCCGAGAGCGGCGCCTCCGCGCTCGAAGTCGCCAAGCTCC
>JAGWWI010000028.1 GCA_018970465.1 Patescibacteria group bacterium | reverse complement strand
TACCCTGCTCGCAGCATGCGGGCGATGACCGGCCAGTCGGCCGCTCCAATCTGCGTATGTGCCATATGGCCGGAGTGTGGAGGGTCTCCGGGCCTGTGCAATTAGCGTGCAAACCGTTGTGCGGTTAGGGTGGGAATTCAGTCTATGAGCATTGACTTTTCATGCTGCCGTTATAGCGTCTTTAACGGACAACCTCAGTCGGGAGAGACAGACCCATGACCCCAGTACAGCGTCAACGCGCTCGGGCGTATGCAAACTTCGCCGCCGGTAAAATTCCCAACAGTTCAACATCCGGAGATCTTTATCGGGCTGCAGAAGGTGATAACGACGACCTTCTCCTCGCGATCCACCTCATCCTCGAATATCGCAGTACGACAGGCGAGTTCGCTATGCCGAAATTCGATCAAAGCGCGCCGAGAGAAGAAGCGATTCGGACGCAGGTCCAGGCTTGCATCAATGACTCGAGGACCATCCACGAAGCCCGAGGTCGCATTGCGGTGCGTGTCGCAGGCCTGCCATGCGTCCCCGGCATATCGGCGGTGGAGGTGCGCGATGAAGGCAACGTTCCGCGTGTCATCCTGCGCTTCTCCTCGGGTGCGACGCTTGATGCGGACTACGAGCCCACCTTCAAGACGTCGGCCGCACTCCTAGCCGAAATCGCTGACGCCGTTCCTGTGCGCCGCCGATAACACACACCGCCGCCCGCGAGGGCGGCGGTCGCTGTTAGTCACATTCGCGCTTTGTCGGTATCGAGGATAAGCGTGACGGGCGAGTCGGCCTGCTGCTCCTCAATGAGGGCGCCGAGAGCGCGTAGCCGGGGGACGAGGTCCGCGTACCCGCGGTTGATCGTGTAGACGTTGCGGAGCATCGAGGGCCCCTTGGCCGCGAGCATCGCGACGACGAGCATCGCGCCGATGCGGAGCACGGAGGGGCAGACGACTTCCGCATTCTTGAGGCGCGTTGGCCCCTCGATCGAGACGCGGTGCGGATCGTAGAGGACGGTGCGCGCGCCGAGGCGCTCGAGCTCGGTGTAGTAGATCGCGCGCTTGTCGTAGACCCAGTCGTGGAGAGTGGTCGTCCCCGCGGCCTGGGTCGCAATGACGGCGAAGAAGGGGAGATTGTCCATGTTGAGGCCCGGGTAGGGGCGCGGGTGGATCTTCTCGGGGAAGGCGGTGAGCTCGGACGGCTCGAGCGAGATGTCCGCGAGCCGGGTGACGCCGTTCTCGGAGAGCCCGGCGTCGCGGACGCTGAAGCGGAGCCCCATCTTCTCGAGGACGGCGAGCTCGAGCTCGAGGAATTCGATCGGGGCGCGACGCACGGTGATCGCCGACTTAGCGGTCGCCGCGAGCGCTACGAAGAACATGCTGTCGATCGGGTCCTCGGCGACGCTATATTCGATATCTTGCGCGATGTCGGCGACGCCGCGTACCGTGAGCGTGGTCGAACCGATGCCCTCGATCTCGACGCCCAGGGCCTGCAAGAATCCGCACAGCTCCTGCACCTGGTAGTTGGCCGAAGCGTACTTGATGACCGAGGTGCCCGGGAGCCTCGCTGCGGCAAGCAGAGCGTTCTCGGTCGCGGTGTCGCTCGACTCGAGGAGGACGACCTCGGCGGCGACGAGGCCTTCGTGCGCGACGTGATAGCGGTCGGTGAGGGCCTCGATCGACACGCCGAACTTCTCAAGCGCCCAAAGGTGCGGGCGCACGGTGCGCGTGCCCAAGGTGCAGCCGCCCGACTGCGGGATGTCGAAAGAGCGTGAAAGGTGGACCAGCGAGCCGATGAAGAGGAGGATGCTCCGCGTCTTCGACGCGGCCTCGGCGTTGATCGTTTCGAACGAAATTTCGGCGGGCGGCGTGATCGAGAGGGAGGCGCCCGCCCACGCGATCTTCGCGCCCAAGGACTCGAGCACCTCGACGAGGCGGTTCACCTCCTCGATCTTCGGCATATTCGTGAGCGTTGTCGTCCCGCGATTCAAAAGAGACGCCGCGAGGAGCGCGACCGCGCCGTTCTTCGATCGGCTGGTCACCACCTCGCCCGAGAGCGCCCGCCCGCCCTCGATCACGAAATTCGTATCGCTGCGCATGCGGCTATGCTACCATGCTCGCGTAATGAGCTTCTTGACCCCTAAGCTCGGGATCGACCTCGGGACGACGAACGTGCTCGTGTTCGTGCCGGGGAAGGGCGTAGTGATCAACGAGCCCTCGGTCGTCGCCGTAGCGAAGGGCGAGAAGGGGGGCGGCGGCAAGAAGGGCGGCGCAAGAATCGTCGCGATCGGCGCCAAGGCCAAGGAGATGGTGGGCAGGACGCATGACGACGTCGTCGCCTATCGCCCGATGAAGGACGGCGTCATCGCCGACTACCGCGTCACCGAGGCGATGCTCCGCTACTTCATCAAGAAGGCGATGGGGTGGAACCCGTTCAAGCCGATCGTTCTCGTCTCGGTCCCCGCGGGCGTGACCTCGACCGAGAAGCGCGCGGTCATCGAGGCGGCGGTGAAGGCCGGCGCGCGCACCGCGTATGTGGTGAAGGAGCCGATCCTCGCCGCCATAGGCGCCGGCATCCCGATCCACGAGCCCTCGGGCCGGATGGTCGCGGACATCGGCGGCGGGACGATCGACGTCGCGGTGATCTCCTTGGGCGGGATCGTCGCGTCGACTTCGGTCAAGTGCGCGGGCGACCGCCTCGACCGCGCGATCGCCGACCACGTGAAGAAACAGCACAATCTCGTCATCGGCGATAAGACGGCGGAGGAGCTGAAGATCAAGGTGGGCTCCGCGGTGCCGATCACCCAGGAGCTCACGATGCCGACCAAGGGCCGCGACCAGGTCTCCGGCCTCCCGCGCACCGTCGAGCTCTCGACGAACGAAGTGGCCGCCGCGATGGGGCGCGAGCTCCGCGAGATGACGCAGGCGGTGCGCAAGGTCCTCCAGGAGACGCCGCCCGAGCTCGCGGCCGACATCATCGACAACGGCATCATCCTCACCGGCGGCTCCTCGCAGCTCCGGCAGATGCCCGAATTGGTCTACCGCCGCACGGGGGTGGAGGCGAAGCTCGCGACCGACCCCTACTACTGCGTCGCGCGCGGCACCGGCATCGCGCTCAAGCACCTCGGCACCTACCAGAAGAGCATCATCGCGAAGCGGTGATATGCACCACGCGTACGCGATTCAGGCGTCGGCTGAGGAGGGCATTGCTGCGGCGCGCGCGTGGCTCGCCCGGCACGCGGAGCTTGTGGGGAGAGATAATCCAGACATCGTTGAGCTCCGCTACGGCCTCTTCTCGGTCGAGGACGCGCGGCGGGTGGGAGAGAGCGCCGCAGCCGCGCCCGTGGCGGGCGAGCAGAAGGCCGTCATCATCGCCGCCTCGCGCTGCTATCGCGAGGCGCAGAACGCCTTACTGAAGCTCTTCGAAGAGCCGCCGCGGGGCACGTATCTCTTCTTGATCTTGCCGACCTTGGGCGGCCTCCTGCCCACCTTGCGCTCGCGCGTCCAGATTCTCTCCGGCAGCGAGGCCGCCACAGGCGGGGCCGCGCGCGGGGCGATAGCCGAGAGCGCGCGGCAGTTCCTCGCCGCTCCGCGCGAGAAGCGGAGCGCGATCGTGAAGCGCCTCGCGAGCGGGAAGGATGAGGACGAGCGCCGGACGAACCGCGACGAGGCGCTTGCGATTGTCGACGGCATCGAGGCGGCCGCATACGCGGCGGGGGTCGAGAAGCATCGGGCGCTCCTCGCCGAGGCCGCGACATTCCGTGGGTACCTCGAGCAGCCCACGGCGCCCGTGCGGATGATCCTCGAGCACTTGGCGATCGTTGCTCCTCGACTTGGCTCGGGGCAGGCGGCGCATGTTTGATACAATGGAGACATGGCATACGACCCCAACCCGCTGAAGGCGCAGATCAAAGAGACTGAGGAGTGGCTCGCGCGCGAGCTCTCCGCGGTGCGCACCGGCCGTGCGGCGCCCGCGCTTCTTGACTCGGTGCGCACCGAGGCATACGGCGCGCGCTCGCCCTTGCGCGAGATCGCGAACGTCTCGGTCGAGGACGCGCGCACCTTGCGCGTCATCCCCTGGGACGCGTCCTTGACGAAGGCGATCGAGAAGGCGATCGTCGAGGCCGACCTCGGCGTCGGGACCGCAGTCGACGGCAGCGGGCTCCGCATCTCCTTCCCCGAGTTGACCGGCGAGCGGCGGACGCAGCTCGCCAAGCTCGCGCGCGAGAGGTGCGAGCATGCGCGGCAGACCCTGCGCGCTCATCGCGCCGACGCGATCAAGGAGATCGACGCCCTCAAGAAGGACGGCATGCAGGAGGATCAGGCCAAGCGCGACAAAGAGGAGGTGCAGAAATTGATCGACGCGGGCAACGACGCTCTCGCCAGCCTGTTGCAGAAGAAAGAAGAGGAGATCGGCGCCTAACGCAAAGCGCCCCGCCTGAGGGCGGGGCGCTTGCTCCCGAGATCGTTAGATCTTGGTAACGTTCTCGGCGTGCGGGCCCTTCTCGGAGGAGCCCTGGTCGAAGGAGACGCGGTCTCCTTCCTGGAGCTCGTCGAACGAGACATTCGCGAGGTGCTCAGAGTGGAAGAAGAGGTCCTTCGCGCCCTCGCCTGCGCCGTCTACCTTGATGAAGCCGTAGCCCTTCTCGTTCTTCTTGAGAATCGTGCCTTGCTGCATGTGGTTCGTGCTAAGTGTTTTTAAGATATCAATTCAGGCGGCGATAGGGGAGCTCGATCCCGACTCCTTGTGGACCGGAGCGCTGGTTGATGCGTGAACGATACTATCGAATGGCGCGAATAGCAAACCGCCGCGCTATGCCTCGAGGGTCTTCAGATATGCGGGGAGCCAGTCCATGAATCGCTTGCGGTGTTCGTCGAGGGACCAGAGTCCGTCCGCCTTGAATTGGCCGGGGTAGCGAGTCCGATACTCGCGCAGCAAGGGGAGCGAGGCCCGCGGGAACGCCTCGGGCAGCTTGTCGTTGTATTCGGCGAGAAAGGTCGCGAGGGTGACCCGCCGTTCGCTCCGCTCCCGGTCGAGATCAGGCCCTTTCATCGCGTTACTATAGCACGGAATGTGACGCCGCCCCGCACGAATGCGGGGCGGTTGCGGTGGCTCGAATTCTCGTATCACTCGGCGAGCGCAGCTAACGCTTCTCCATGGATGCGCATCCCGACACAATCATCAAGCGGGACCGCGCCGATCTTCGTATAGATGTCCATCGCGGGGTTCCACTTGAGCACATTGAAGCTGAGTCTGGTGCAGCCGCGCTCCTTGGCGACCTCTCCGAGCCTGCGGAAGAGCGCACTCGCGATGCGGCGGCCGCGGTACGCTTCTGTGAGAAGGCCTGATGGCCCATAACGAGCGCGGGCTCGCCTGATGCCAGATATCGTCAACGCATAGTAGACTGTGTTTATGGGTATTCTCGCGTTCATCGTCGTGCTGGTGGCGCTCATCGTGGCGCATGAGTTCGGGCACTTCGCGGTCGCGAAGTGGTCGGGGATGCGGGTTGACGAGTTCGGGCTCGGATACCCGCCGCGCGCGATGACGGTCGCGAAGCGCGGGGAGACGGCGTACACGCTCAACTGGCTGCCGTTCGGCGGATTCGTGAAGATATACGGCGAAGACCCCTCGGCGGAGCTCGGGGCAGGCGGCCGGATGGATCCGCGCGCCTTCGGCGCGCGGCCGCGCATCCTGCAGGCGGCTGTCCTAGTCGCGGGCGTCCTCATGAATCTCCTCGTCGCGTACGCGCTCTTGACCGGCCTCCTTGTCGCCGGCACGCCGCGCGCCCTCGCGCCCGGTGAGCTCGCGCGCGCGAAGGATCTCACGCTCGGCGTCTCGGCCGTCCTCCCCGGCTCGCCCGCAGCCGCGGCCGGCATCGCGCCGGGCGACCTCATCGTCTCGGCGACCGACGCCACTGGCTCGTGGAGCGCCGCCGCAGACCCGGCGGGCTTCACCGACTTCGTCCGCCAGAGCGCCGGCGCGCCCGTCACGCTCACGCTGAAGCACGCCGATAAGCTCGAGACGCTCGCCGTCGCGCCCGCGACGGGCCTCGTCGCGGAGGATCCCGCTCGCTACGCACTCGGTGTCGAGGTGGGCGCGGTCGGGGTGGTGCCGCTCTCTCTGCCGCGCGCCCTCGTCGAGGGCGCGCGGCTCACCTGGGGCACGACCGCGCTCACGGCGGGCGCCCTCTGGCACTTCTTCGCGTCGATCTTCGTCGGCCGCGCGGACTTCTCCGAGGTCGCGGGGCCCGTCGGCATAGCCGGGGTAGTGGGCGGGGCGGCGCGCTCTGGCCTCGGCGAGCTGCTCTCGATCACGGCGCTCATCTCGATCAATCTCGCCCTGATCAACCTCCTGCCGATCCCCGCGCTCGATGGCGGCCGGCTCCTCTTCGTCCTTATCGAGGGTGCGCTCAGGCGCCCGCTGCCGGCCTCCTTCGCACGGGCGGCGGCGAGCGTCTCCTTCGCGCTCCTTGTCCTCCTGATGCTCGTCGTCACCGCGCACGACATCTACAAGATCGTCGGATGATCGACCGCTTCTTCGCGCTTGCGACCCGCGTGCCGCTCCGGACGGCAGCAACGATCGCGCTTGTCTTCGCGCTCGCGACCCTCACCGCCGCGAGCTACGCGGAAGGGCGGCGCATCAGGGCGCTCGATACCTCGGTCGCGAATCTCGAAGGCTCCCTAGCCGCGCTCGAGGCCGAGCTTGGCGCGCTCTCGCAGAAGGCCGATACGGCCGCGAGCTCGACTGCCTCGTTGTCGGCCGACCTCGCGGCCTCCTCGCGCGCGCAGACGGCGGCCCTGAAGTCGCAGGGGGACGCGCTCCAGCGCGCGGTCGCCGCGACGACTCCGGCGGTCGTCTCGATCGTCGCCTACGACGCGGGCGGGAACCAGGTCGCGGCCGGCACGGGCTTCTTCGCGCGCTCGACGGGCTACATCGTCACGAATCGCCACGTCGTCGAAGACGCGACGCTCTCGTACCAGGTCATTACCGCAACCGGGGCTTCGAAACCGGCGGCGGTCGTCTGGCTCTCGCCCTCCGAAGACCTCGCGGTCATCAAGGTCGCGGGCGCGGGGTACCCGACGATTGCGCTCGGCGGCTCCTCGGCGCTCGCGCTTGGCGAGCAGGTTTTCGCGGTGGGGAACGCGCTCGGGCGCTTCAGCAATTCGGTCTCGGTGGGCGTCGTCTCCGGCCTCGACCGCTCGATCACCGCGATCGACCAGACGACCGGCAGGAGCGAAGACCTCTCGAACATCATCCAGACCGACGCGGCGATCAACCCGGGCAACTCGGGCGGCCCCTTGGTCGACCTCGCGGGCGAGGCGGTCGGCATCGACGTCGCGACCGTGCGCGGCTCGCAGTCGATCGGCTTCGCCATTCCCGCAAGCGAGGTGAAGGCCGCGCTCGCAGGGCTCCACATCTAGCGATTTTCTGGTATCCTAGGGCAGTTCGGCGCTCTTAGCTCAGTTGGTTAGAGCGTTCGCTTCACACGCGAAAGGTCGCAGGTTCGAATCCTGCAGAGCGCACCCGCCTTCGCCGAGCCTTCGGCGAGGCGCGCATGGGAAGTGCCCCGTGTCGGGCCGGAGTATGCCGGTAGTACGCACGCTTCGGGTGCGTGTAGACCGGGTTCAATTCCCGGCGGCCCGACACGGGGCAGTTCTTCAGCGGGCCGGAGTATGCCGGTAGTACGCGTCCATGGGGTGGATGTAGACCGGGTTCGATTCCCGGCGGCCCGACAAGGAGTGTGGTAGAATCGTCGACGTGCGGGAAGGGCCCTTAGCTCAGCTGGTAGAGCGCGTCATTCGCATTGACGAGGTCAGGAGTTCGAATCTCCTAGGGTCCACAAGCGACAAGATTCCCCAAACGGGCCCATAGTATAGCGGTAACACGCGTCCATGGCATGGACGAGTCCGGGGTTCGACTCCCCGTGGGTCCACTAGTGATAAAAAGAAGCGCCGCCCGCGAGGCGGGCGGCGCCGGTTCCACAATATGGAACCATTCAGGAATCGTGCACGCCGGTGTCGATCGTGCGCTTCAGCGTGCGGGCGTTGATCTTCACCGCCAAGACACTCTGGCCTGCGGACATGGCGAGCAGCACCAGGAACTCCGTATCGCGGAATATCTGGAGCAGCGGGTAGCCTGTCAGGCTGAGCAAGAACAGCGCGAAGTACCCAACGCTCGTGAAGATCATAGCCAAGGCCTCGTTGGTCTGGTCGACGCCGGGCTTGCTTACCCGGAGCAACTCCGCCATCCCCGCGATTGCGCCGAGAACATAGAGGCACTCGACGTACGTCGCGCTGTAGCGAATGCCAACGAAGACCGGCGCCCGCACGTTAGGCACCAAGAGCTTGACTCCGATGAACACGGCCAGCACGTAGATGAAGAATGGCATGTGCCGCGCCAGGTGCCAGCCATGCCGGCCGCAAAAGCCGCACGCCCGCGCGTACCAGCGCCGCCGCTTCGTCGCCAGGACGCCCGCGGCCTCGATTTGTGCGCCACTCATTACTTGCCTCCTTGAGAACTGCCCGCCGCGACGTGCGCGGGCTCGGCTTCTACGTATACTACTTAGCACGTCAAGTGTCAATGGTAAGCATTGCGTTCCTACGCATTCATGGTATTGTTTTATTCAGAACGTCCGGCGGCAGTTGCCGGGTGTACCTCGATGGAGCGGGTCATGAGGAATACAAGCAGAAGAAAAGCGGCCAGGTCCCTTGCGCTCGCCGCGTATAGTCCGGAGACGCTGATGCACTTGGCTTACAGCGTCTATGTCGCAGACGACCAAAAACTCTCCGAGACGGTTCGTCGGGAACTGAGCCAGGCGAACGTGGAGGAGTTCCGAAAGGTCTTCGAAAACCCGTTGCTCGCCGGAAGCGAAGCGGCATATGCGCTCGGGGTGCGCGCAGTTGTCAGCTCGTATGTCGGCGCGATATGGCGGCTCCGGCTTGCTCTCGACCGAGCGATTGACGAAGCCAAACACGAGCAGCACGATTACTTGGAGCGATCGGTCCCACGCAAACCCCTCAATCCGAACACCACTGATTAGCTTTTAATACTCCCGTTAGCTTAGCACCGCCGCGCTTCGCGGCCTTTTTCATCTCTCGCTCCCATGCTTCCTGCGGTGTATCAAAGCCGAGGCATCTCA
>JAGWWI010000027.1 GCA_018970465.1 Patescibacteria group bacterium | reverse complement strand
CTGCTCGCAGCATGCGGGCGATGACCGGCCAGTCGGCCGCTCCAATCTGCGTATGTGCCATATGGCCGGAGTGTGGAGGGTCTCCGGGCCTGTGCAATTAGCGTGCAAACCGTTGTGCGGTTAGGGTGGGAATTCAGTGCCGCCGAGTTGCGTAACTTGATATTTATGGCATTCTGGTTCTAGACCGCATAGTGCGGCCGATCAGAAGGAGAAGGCAGATGGATACCGGCCTCGCGCTCGCGGCGCTCGCGCTGCAGCAGGCGACTTATGCAGAAATAGACCGCTTCATTCAAGAAGGCCAGAAGTGGACTTCGGAGCCCGGGTTCCGCTATACGGACTGCAGGCCGCTTATCGAGCGGTGTGCGGAGCCGCTCTTCGGCGAGCGCACGAAGGATGTGCTCGATGCCACGGCCGAGTTCGAACTCATCGCGATCGGCGGAGGACTTCCGCCCCACTATCACAAGCGATCGGAGTCGGTGTTGGTGTTCCCATTCCCGCTTGCGGTCCATGGGTTCGAAATCGTCGTTGATCAGCACTCTGACGGTCGCGCCGCGTGGCGGGACATGAAAGACCTCAAGCTTCGAGAGCTCTATGTCCCGCCCACGCTCCTACACGGCTTCCGGCGGCGGGCTGGTTACGCACGCTGGCTGTACGTGCTCGTGGCGAGCGCCACTGCGGTCACGGCGGAGGACACGTTCTACGTCGGAATGTGATCGCGCGTCCGCGATCGCATCGCGCCCCGGCACTGCCGGGGCGCGTTCGCGTTTTATCACCGCGCTCGGGTAGGAGCCGGGACGAGCTCGGCGACCTCGCCTTCGACGAGGGCATCGAGGAAGGAGGCGAGGGGCGCGGTCGCGACGCAGACCACCTTGTCCGCGCCGCCGTAATAGACGTGGAGGAGGTCGCCGCGGACGATAGCGCCGCAGGCATAGACGATGCCCGGCTTGCCCTCGTTCTCGTAGCGCGCGTCGGGCGAGAGGATCGGGCGGCAGGCGCGGTGGAGGACCTTCGTCGGGTCGTCGAGGTCGAGGAGCATCGCGCCCAACTTGTAGTGGGCATGGTTGCCTTTCTCGTGCGCGTGATAGAGGACGAGCCAGCCGCGGTCGGTGCGGAGAGGTGGCGGCCCTACGCCGCGGACCTTTTCGTGCCAGGCTGCCTCATGGCAGGGCGAGTTGTTGTTGTATGGGCTCGCGAAGCCGTCGGTCGCCGGGTTGAAGGTATCGAGGTCGTCGATGTATTCGATGCAGACGCGATCTGCCTCCGCGCTCTGGAGCGAGTGGAGGAGCGCGAACTTGCCGCCCACCTTCTCGGGGAAGAGGACCCAATTCTTGTGGAGCTCGCCGGGGCGCGAGATGAGCTTCGGATCGCGCCACCTCCAGCGCTTAGCGAGGAAGTCAGCTTCGCTAATCGAGGTGAGCGCCATGCGGATGAAGTCCCAGCCGTCGAACGCGTTGTAGGTGACGTAGACGCGGCCGTCGATCGCGACCATGCGCGGGTCCTCGCAGCCGCCCCAGCTGCCGCCCGAGGGATACTGGTGCGGCGAGTAGCGGCGCATGGCGGGCGGGATATCCCGCAGGAGGACGGCCGGGCCCCGCGCGGTGTAGACGGGGTAGGGCGGCCGGTCGTCGAAGACGATGCCGTTACTCGAGGAGGCGTATCCGAGCCGCGAGACGCCGTCCATCCCGACGGCGCGATAGATAAGGTGGACGCGGCCGGAGAGGTTCAGCGCAGCCGGATTCATCACCGCCTCGGCGGTCCAGGGCTCGTCGCCGGGGCGGAGCACGGGGTTGCAGTAGGTGCGGGAGAGGTAGAGGTCGCGCCGGCCGGTGAGGATCGCGACGAGCTTCTCCCGCAGGGGGCGCGAGAAGAGTGCGCCGAGCAAGCATCCGAGCACGAAGCAGGAGAAGAGCGTAGCGACTATATAAATGAGAAGGATGACGCTCATGCGCGCAAGACACTCTCACTATAGCGCTGCCACGCCGCCCGGAGACGCGCAATGCACACCTGCACGCGTCTAGTATACTGGTGCGGACATGCTCACCCACCTGGTCGACCTCGTCGTGACGGGCTCCTTGACGCACCTCTGGCTCGTCCCGCTCGGGATCATCGTCGGGACCTTCATCCTCGAGGATGCGACGACGATGCTCGTGGGCGTCCTCGCGGCCGACGGCGATATCGCGATTCCGCTCGCGCTCCTCTCGCTCTATGCGGGCATCATCCTCGGCGACTTCTGGCTCTACGCGATGGGCTACCTCGCGGCGGGCCACAAGTGGGCGAAGTGGTTCGTCAACCACGAGCGCTACGAGCCGGTGCGCTCCTGGCTCGAGGAGCGGATGGAGAGCGCGGTCTTCACCTCGCGCTTCGTGCCCGGGCTCCGGCTGCCGACCTACACCGCCGCCGGATTCTTGAAGCTCCCGTTCAGGCGCTTCGCCGTGCCGGTCGTCGTCGGGACCTTGATCTGGACGTCGCTCTTCTTCGGCGCGGCGTATCTCTTCGGCAATCTGACGACGAGCTGGCTCGGGCCGTGGCGCTGGCCGATCGGGATCGCGTTCGTGCTTGGGTGGCTCTTCTTCAACCAGTGGCGCATCCGCCGCGACGCGCGAAAGCGCGAGGCGGCGCGGCGCTCCGAGACCATCACCGTTGTCCCCAATCATGCGGATACGACGCAGGAACGCCCGGACATATCTTGATAGCGCCGCGGGCGTATCGGGGAACCCGTCTTCGCCGCACGCGGAGGGCCGTGCCGCGCGCGAGGAGCTCGAGCGTTCGCGCGTAGCGATCGCTCGCCTCGTCGAGGCGAAGCCCGATGACGTGCTCTTCACGAGCGGCGCGACCGAGGCGAACGCGCTCGCCATCCTCGGCACGATGCGCGCCGCCCGCTCCGCGGGCGGCGCCGGGCTCCGCCCGCACGCGCTCTACTGGCCGGGCTCGCACGCCTCCATCGTCGAGAACATGAAGCTCGCCGCGCGCGAAGGCGCGGTGGTCGAGCCTTTGCCGGTTGCAGCGTGCCGCGTCGACTGCGACGCGCTCGCGAAACTCGTGTGCCCCGAGACGGTCCTCATCTCGCTCGAGGCGGTCGACGGCGAGACGGGCGTCGTCTGGAATACGCGAGAGGTGGCGCGCATAGTAGACGCGACGCGCCGGCAACGGCGATTTATTGCTCCTTCGGGCTCAGGCTCCGCCTTCGAGCAGCCAGTCGCAGACAAATCGCCGTTGCCGGCGCGGCCACTCTTGCACGTCGACGCTTCGCAGGCCGTGTGGACCGAGAATCTGACGCGCGCGCACTTTGCTGCCGATCTTCTCACGCTCGACGCGTCGAAGGTCTCGCTGGCGCGCGGCATCGGCGCCCTGGTCGCGCCGCGCAAGGTCCCGCTCGCGCCCCTCTATGCGGGCGGCGGCCAGGAGCGCGGGCTCGTGCCCGGCTCGGAGGCGCCCGCCCTCGCGGCCGCCTTCGCCGAAGGGCTCGCCCGCGCCGCAGCGGGGCGAGAGACGTTCCGCGCGGCCGCGCTCGCCGCGCGCGAGAAGCTCATCGCTACTATCTATGCCACGGTCCCCGGCGCGCTCGTCAACGAGAGCCCGCGTGCGCAGGCGCCGAACGTGCTCAACCTGTCGCTCCCAGGCCGCGATACCGACTATCTCGTCGCGCTCCTCGACGAAGCGGGGTTCGCCGCGTCGACCAAGAGCGCCTGCGAGAGCGCCTCAGGCGAAGGCTCGCGCGCCGTCCTCGCGCTCTCGGGCGACCCCGAGCGCGCCGCCGCGACACTCCGTATCTCGTGGGGCCGGGAGACCCATGCGCGCGACCTTGACCGATTCGCAGCAGCACTCGCCCGCGCGGTCGCGTTCGTTGACTCGAATGGCGCGGAATAGCATAATAGGTGCATGGATATCGAGGAACTATCGAAGGCGCAGCTCATCCTGCTCACCATTCTCGTCAACTTCGTGACGTCGATCGCGACCGCGATTCTCGCGGTCACGCTCCTCGACCACGCGCCGCCCTACGTCACGCAGACGATCAACCGGGTGGTGGAGAAGTCGGTCGACGCGGTCGCCCAGGCCGCGCCCGTGGTCGCGCAGCCCGCGCCCTCGACACAGGACCTCGTCACCGCGGCGATCGCCGCCGACGCCGCGCGTCTCGTGTCCATCTACCCGGCGAGCGCGACCTCGACGACGCCAGCAGTCGCGATCGGCACCTTCTTGCCGAAGTCGCACACCGTCGTGACCGCGGCGCAGACCGCTCTGCCGCGCGAGGCGACGATCGGCTTCTCCGACGGCTCGACCTTGCCCGCCTCGCTCGCCAAGGCAGGCGGCGGCATCGCGATCTACGGCTTCGCCGACAACGCGACGTTCCCCAAGGTGCCGACCTTCTCGCTCGTCGCGGCGAAGGATCTCGCGCTCGGCGAGACGGCGCTCGCGATCGGCGCGGACGGCGCCGCCGCGACCGGCATCGTCTCGAAGGTCGGGGCCGACGGCAGCGTCCAGACGACCTTGCCGCAGATCGGCGCCGGGAGCGCGGTCGTCGACCTCTCGGGGAACTTGATCGGGATCGCGCAAGGGGGCAGCGCGACCGCTACTGCCGGGCTCCTGTTCTCGGCGGACGCGGTCGGCACCCTCCTCTCGGCGCCCGCGTCGACCACTCCGGCCGCGACCCTCACGGGCTCCTCATAGTTCTTTTGTATAGTAAGCCTTAGACGCCATGCCTCAATTCCACAATTTCACCACCAAAGCGAAGGAAGCGGTACGGCGCGCGCATGAGCTCGCCATCGAGCGCGGCCAGAACCACGTCTCTCCGCTCCATCTGCTCGCGGCCCTCGTCCTCCAGGAGGAGTCGCTCGTCTTCTCCATCCTCGATCGGATGGAGGTCGACACGATGGCGCTTGCAGACGCGGTCCTCGAGCACCTCGAGGCGCCGGAGTCGGCCTCGGTGCTCTCGCCTTCGTATCAGATCTTCCTCACGCCCGACCTCGCGCAGGCCCTCGACGCCGCGAGCAAGATCGCCGCGCGGATGAACGACGCGTTCGTCGGGACCGAGCACCTCTTCCTCGCGGTCCTCGAGCATCCGGGCCCGGCCGCGGATGTCCTCGCGCGCTTCCAGATCCAGCGCGAGATCGCGCTCGCGATCCTCAAGGAATTGAAGAACGCGAAGGAGAGCGACTCGGCCGAGCCGAAGCGCTTCCGCGCGCTTGCGAAATACGCACGGAACCTCACCCGCCTCGCCGCCGAGAACAAGCTCGACCCGGTCGTCGGAAGGGACCTCGAGATCAACCGCGTGATCCAGATCCTCGCGCGCCGCACCAAGAACAACCCGGTCCTGATCGGCGAAGCGGGCGTCGGCAAGACCGCCATCGCCGAAGGCCTCGCCGCCCGCATGGCGACCGGCGACGTGCCCGAGTCGCTAAAGGGCAAAGAACTCCTCTCCTTGGACCTCGGCCTCCTCGTCGCCGGCACCAAGTACCGCGGCGAGTTCGAGGAGCGGATGAAGAACATCATGAAAGAGGTCGAGAAGAGCGAGGGCAAGGTGATCCTCTTCGTCGACGAGCTGCACACCATCGTCGGCGCGGGCGGCGCCGAAGGCGCCTTGGAGGCCTCGAACATGCTGAAGCCCGCGCTCGCGCGCGGCGAGATGCGCATGATCGGCGCGACGACCTTGAAGGAATACCAGAAATACATCGAGAAGGATGCTGCTCTCACGCGCCGCTTCCAGCCCGTCTACGTGAACGAGCCCTCGATCGAGGACGGCATCGCGATCCTGCGCGGGCTTCGCGACAAGTACGAGCTCTTCCACGGCGTGCGGATCACCGACGGCGCGATCGTCGCCGCGGTCGAGCTCTCCTCCCGCTACATCAGCGACCGCTACCTCCCGGACAAGGCCGTCGACCTCATTGACGAAGCGGCCTCGGGCTTGCGCATCGCGCTCGAGAACAAGCCGCCCTTGCTCGAGGAGACGGATCGGCGCATCCGTCGGCTCGAGATCGAGCGGCAGGCCCTCGCCAAGGACGAGGAGGGGGAGCACGCGAAGGAGATCAAGGAGCGCATCAAGACGATCGACACCGAGATCGCCGACTTGAAGGAAAAGACCGCCGAGCTCGAGCTCAAGTGGAAGAACGAGAAGGAGGTCTTGGAAGGCATCCGCGCCGGCAAGAACGAGCTCGAGAAGCTTAAGGTCGAGGCGGACAACGCCGAGCAGATGGCCGACCTCGCGGAGGTCGCCGAGATCCGCTACGGCCGGATCCCTACGGTCGAGCGCGACCTCGAGAAGAAGCTCGCGCGCCTCAAGACGCTGCAGAAGTCGCGCCGCGTCCTCCACGAAGAGGTGACGGAGGCGGATATCGCCGCGGTCGTCAGCCGCTGGACGGGTATCCCGGTCGCGAAGATGCTCGAGGAGGAGGCCGCGAAGCTCGCGCGGATGGAGGAGACACTGACGGCGAAGATCATCGGCCAGGACGCGGCGGTCAAGAAGGTCGCCGACGCGGTGAAGCGCTCCCGGGTGGGGATCAGCGACCCGAATCGGCCTATCGGCTCGTTCCTCTTCTTGGGGCCGACGGGTGTGGGCAAGACGGAACTGTCGCGCCAGCTCGCGGAATTCATGTTCAACGATCCGGAGGCCTTGGTCCGGGTGGACATGAGCGAGTTCATGGAGAAGCACTCGGTCGCGAAGCTGATCGGCGCGCCGCCGGGCTACGTGGGCTACGAAGAGAGCGGCACGCTGACCGAGCGCATCCGCCACCGCCCGTACGCGGTGCTGCTCTTCGACGAGATCGAGAAGGCGCATCCGGAAGTCTTCAACATCCTCCTCCAGGTCCTCGACTCGGGACACTTGACGGACGGCAAAGGCCGGAAGGTGAACTTCAAGAATACGATCGTCGTCCTCACGTCGAACATCGGGAGCGAGCTGATGGACCGTCTCGCGCACATCGGCTTCGGCGCCGCGGGGGCGACGGAGGCCTCCCGCTACGACGAGACGAAGGCGAAGGTGATGGACTCCTTGAAGCAGCACTTCCGCCCCGAATTCTTGAACCGGCTCGACGAGATTATCATCTTCGACGTCTTGTCGCGCGACGCCTTGGCGCGCATCGTCGAGAACCAGCTCGCCGAGGTCGAAAAGCGCCTCGCCGAGAAGGGCATCACGCTCGCCATCCTCCCGGACGCACGCGCCTGGCTCGCCGAGAAGGGCTACGACCCGCAGTACGGCGCGCGTCCCTTGCGCCGCACGATCCAGGACAAGCTCCTCACCCCGCTCGCGTCGATGATGATCGAGCAGGGCGCCCTCGCGGGCGCGACGGTGACGGTCTCGATCAAGGACGGCGAGCCCAAGTTCGAGGTCAAGAAGCGCGCGGTGCGCTCCCGGGTCAAGGTCGAGGAGCCGGTTGCCTAGGGCCGTCGCCTCTGCTAGAGTCCCCGTATGAGTCAAGACCGCTTAGTCCGCATGCAATCGAGCGCCTCGAAGCACCTCATCGTTACCTCGAAGAAAAAGGGTAAGAACAAGAAAGGTGTAGAGCGGAAGCTCGAACTTACTAAATACGACCCGGTCGCGCGCAAGCGCGCGACCTACAAGGAGATCCGCTGGAAGGGCTAAAACCCGCCGCACAAGAAGAAACCGCCGAAAGGCGGTTTCTTCTTTGCGGGTCCACCGGCGCGGCCGCGAGTCGCATCAAAGCAAATGACGTTTGAGAAATGCTCTGCCGGAGCCAGACTTTAGGTACTTCTCAAACGCAAAAGCCTTGTATTTGTTAGCAACCGCAATGTATCCCACCAACGCTACGGGGCGCTTGTCAGCAGTAGCGGGTACATATCCAGACTCGTGTCGGTTTATTCGTTCCTTCAAGTTTTCCGTACAGCCAGTATACGGAGTCTTATCGGAACACCGTAATAGGTAGACGTAGTACATACATCAGACACCTCTCCTTCGCGGCTATCTGCTGGCGGGCATTGCCCGCCGCAGCTCGCCGCTTCGGCGAGCGAAGGCGGGGGCTCCAGGACACGAACCCTCCAGGTCTCCCGATAATAAAGTCTGCGGGGTCGGGCGAACCCCTCCGGGACTCGAACTTCGGGCTGCTTGACTTCCATATTATGATTGTACTATAATAGCCCTCGAAAGCTCCTTGATTCCAAGCGGAGAAAGGGCTTCGCCTGTGCCGATTCCCGGCCCAGGCAACCAGTAGAGAAAGGAAACGCCGATGATCGGCACACCCCTGCTCAAACGAGCCTACAACCTCGGCCTCAAGGCCGTCCCGAATTTCGAAGCGCTGCCAGCGGCAGTCATCGAGTACTACGAACAGCATCTCGACCTCATCCCGCAGGCTCTGGCGCGCGGGTTCGTCGTCGAGGCGCCTGCGGGGGACGAGCAAAAGCCGCTCAAACCGTCGCCGGCCCCCAAGCCGCTCCTGGCGCACGTCGGTACCATCGAGGCGCCCGCAGTCGCGGAATTCGATGGAGCCGAGAAATTTGTGCCGGGCCAAACGGTCGACGGCGTGAAATTCTACCGTTCCTTCGGGCACAACTTCACGAAGCTCCTCCGCAAGAAGGAAGTGAACGTACCGGCTGCAACCCTCTCGGTTGACCAGCTCACGCGTCGCTCGCGCAACTGGCCCATCATCGAGGAGCGCGCCGGCGCGGACCATGAGGCGGCCAAGAAGAAAATCGCCACTGCGCTCGCTCACGTCTTCTACACGCTGAAGATGGCCGATAAGCGCAAGTGGTATGTCTTCTATGTCCTCGATGAGGAGGGGACGCTGTGGGCGGTCTTCGCCCACTGGTTCGACTGGCACGGCGTCGCGGGCTGGGGTCTCGAAGCCAGCTCGGTCGGGCTCCCGTTCGATTGGCGCGAAGGCGGCCTGGTCGTCTCCCCGCAGATCCTTGAGCTCTCGGGGACTTAGCCCTCTACACTCAAACCCTTATGACCCTCTGGCACTTCGCGCAAGCGGGAAGCCAGAGGGTCGTTTTTTTGGTACACTTTTGTGTGAGGCCGCTTTGCGCGTGGGCCAACGGCCCAAGCGCCGCGCCTTGGGCGGGTGCCTGGAGAGAATCGCGCCGGGTACGCCTTGCGCGAGCGTGCCTGCGCCTTGCTCTACAAAAAGAAGAGAATCGGTGCGTGCCGCTGGCGGGCTTTGAGGCCCCGAGTACGGTTCAGCCCAGCGAGTATTCTAAGGGTGGTGGCATGGATGGCGGCGCGCACATAGCTGTGGACGGTCAACGCCAACTGGAACGACTGGCACGACGACGCGGGCTGGAATCTCGAAGCCAACTCGGTCGAGAACCCGGACGATTGGAACGAAGGCAACCTGGTCGTCTCCCCGCGACTCCCTCTTTTTTCTGCGTCCCATGCTTACGCGCGGGGCGTTGTTTTTGCTACTACGCCTTTCTTCCATGCGCCGAGCATTCGGCCGATCTCTTCAATGTCCTTCCCGAGCGAGATAAACTGTGTATGCGGTATGAGCGCGCTCTCCCACACAAGCTGGAGAAAGAACCGAAGCGCGTCAGTGACCTGACCCCCAAATCTCGGACCACTCCATCGGGTGGGATTAACTGCTAATCTCACCGCATATGAAAAGGTACAAGATCGCGAAGGAGGTCCGCGAGCAGA
Source organism: Patescibacteria group bacterium (assembly GCA_018970465.1). GTDB lineage: Bacteria > Patescibacteriota > Minisyncoccia > Phycocordibacterales > Phycocordibacteraceae > C7867-001. Next base: position 34 of record JAGWWI010000027.1, on the reverse strand, counting down.
TACTGAACCGGGTCAAGAACGAAGGCGTCTCGGT
>JAGWWI010000005.1 GCA_018970465.1 Patescibacteria group bacterium | reverse complement strand
GAAAGAGGGGTTCTCGATGCACGACGCGAAGGACATCCCGCTCTTCGTTGACTGGTACAACACGGAGCGGCCGCACATGGGCATCGGCTGCAGAACGCCCGCTGAAATGCTGAAAGCGATTCCAAGGTGTTGAACTCTATTCGGCCCTTGGGAAGGCCGCGGGCGGGGGGCTGCGAAATATGGCTTACTTGCTCGCTACTTTCGGCCTTCGCCCCTAGGCGGTCGCAAGGAGGCGCTTGATGCGCTCTTGGATCGGCGGGTGCGTCGAGAAGAGGCGCTCGATCCAGCCGGCTCCCCCGCCGCTCTTGCCGAACGGGTCGCCGATGAAGAGGTGCGCGGTCGCGAGGTTCGCGCTCCGCATCGGCTCTCGCCACTCCCCGATCTTCTCGAGGGCCGAGGCGAGGCCCTCGGGGTAGCGCGTAAGGAGCGCGCCGGACTCGTCGGCGAGGTATTCGCGGCGGCGGCTGATCGCGAGCTCTATGAGCTGCGCCGCCAAGGGCGCGAGGATGATCGCGACGATCGCAAGCACGGCGAAGAGCGCGTTGCCGTTGTCGCGATTATCCCGCCCGCCCCCGCCCCAGAACGAGGCGCGGAGGAAGATATTCGCCGCGAGGGCGACGGAGCCCGCGAGCACGACCGCCACTGTCATGAGCAGGATGTCGCGGTTCTTCACGTGCGAGAGCTCGTGCGCGACGACGCCCTCGAGCTCTGGTCGCGTCATCATCGCGAGGAGGCCCGTAGTGGCGCAGACGACCGCGTGCTGCTCGTCGCGGCCCGTCGCGAATGCGTTCGGAGCCGGATCGTCGATCACGTAGAGCTTGGGCTTCGGGAGCCCGGCGGCGATCGCCATGTTCTCGGTCACGGTGTAGAAGTCGAAAAATTCTTCGCGCCTCGCCGGGCGCGCCTTGTTCAGGGAGAGCACGAGCTTGTCGGAGGCCCAGTAGGCGTAGAAGTTCGTCGCGATCGCGATAGCGCCGGCGATGACGAGGATCGCCGGGTTGCCGTAGTACCCGCTGATAGCATAGCCGATCGCGACGACGACCAGCGCGAAGACGATAATCAGCGCCCACGTGCGCCGCACATTGCGCGCGCGCTCGGCGTAGAGGTTCATGCGCCCATTCTAGCAAAGACGGCGGCCGCGCGCGGCGCCCTGCGCCGCGCGCTAGGGCCGGCCCGCGAGCCGCTCCTCGACGAGCGTGATCTCGTGGTCGATGCCCTGGATGAGCTCGTAGTCGCCCACCTCGGCGGCGGTGATCCAGGCGTACTCCGTCGCGTCCTCGTCGAGCGCCACCTCGCCGGAGGCGTACTGGCAGTAGAAGGAGAGCACGATCGCGGGGATGCCGTCGGGGCGGATGAACGCGACGTCGAGCAGGTACCCGATGTCCGAGACCTCGAGCCCCACCTCCTCCCTGATCTCGCGCCGCAGCGTCTTCTCGACGGCGTTGTACCACTGCGGGCTCTCTTCGTTCGCGAAGGTCTTCTCTTCGTTGATGTAATCATCCACCTGCATGCCGCCCCCGGGCACCGTCCACTTGCCGGGCCAGGCCTTCTTGTGCGGCGCGCGCTTGGTGATGAGGTACGTGCGCGCGCCGCCCTCCTCCTTCCAGATGATGCCCGTCACCGCGATGCGATGCAGCTCTTTCTCCTTGGGTTCGATCATATGCCGCTATGCTACCACCCGCCCCCGCCTCCGCCGCCACCCCCGCCCCCTGCCCCGCCGCCCCCGCCCGACGCGCCCCCGGCTCCGGAGGCAGCGAAGCTGTTGCTGAAGCTTGCGGTGAACGCGCTCGCCGAGAACACGCCCGCATTCGCGGCGCTCCCGCTATACCAAGCGGGCGGCGGCATCGCGATCCCCGCGAACGCCCTGGCCCACTTCTTCTCCACACCGAAGACCATCGCGTAGGGCAAGAATTTCTGGAATTGATCGGGCGTCAGATTCTCCAAGCGATACTTCTCTGCCGTCTCGAGGTAGAGCTTGAAGCCGAGCCAATCCTCGCGCTCTTTGGCCCCTGCGGCATTGAGGCGCACGCGCGCCGAGCGGACATATAGCGTGATTCCTGTCGCCGCAAGTACGAGATAGCCCGCGAACATCGCATCACGGCCGAACGCTGACAAGAAGAAGGCGCTCAGACAGCCGATTATAAGGCCGACGAGCAGTACGACTTTGCGGACACGAGCAGTTTGCGGATCAACGACATACGCAGCGGTGTCAGTGGCGACTTCTTTCCGGAGATCCTGTTCAATTTGCTGGACATTCATATAGAGCGCGCGAGCCGCGGCCGTATCCCGGCGGAGCGCGCGCGTCGAGAAGGTACCGCCCGCAAGAAGCGCGTCGAAGAAGCTCGCCTCCCACGGCTCGAGGCCCGCTCGTTCAGCGCCCGTACTCTTCACGGGGTAGTCCTTGCGCCAGAGCGTCCACCAGCTGCCCGCCGCTTCTTCGATCGTGACGAGGCCGCGCACGGCGAGGTCGACGACGGTCGCGGGCCACGCGCGCCTCCCCACCCGGCCGTGGACGAGGACGTCCGCCTCGGCGGGCCGCAAGGGCCGGCCGCTCTGCGCTCTCGGGGGCTCGTAGATCGGGATGATGACGCCGCGGCCTTTGCGATCGCGGATTGCGAAGACGATCGCGAACGCGGCCGCAAGCACAAGGAGCGCGCCGCCGAGGAGCGTGAAGAGCCACTGCCGCCACCACGGGACAGGTGGCGGATACGTCACGAGCCCCTTCGGGAAGCCGACCGCGACCGTGAGCCCCTCGCCCGGCGCGAGCGCGCGACCAGCGAAGGCGACCGCCGTGACGCCGTTCACGTCCCCGCGCGTCGCGATCGCGCACGACTCCTTCGACCCTGCGGCGCCCTCGTAGCAGGCGCTCCGCACTGCCGCAACGGGGACTGGAGCAGGCAGCTCGACCTGCGCGCTCGAGCTCGCGACGGGCGCCTGCCAGCCGGGCGGCGTCGCGTTCCAGTAGAGCTCGTCGAAGCCCGGGTAGGGCACGACCGCGCCCCGCACCGTGTAGGAAATGACGTACGTCTTCACTCCCGAGACGGTCACGTTCGGGTCGCCGACGCGGATGTGCTCGTTGCCGCCCTGCTCGGAGACGACGACCTCGTAGGGCGCGCCGTTCTCGTCGGTCGCCGAGACGTCTGTGATCGCGAGCCTCCCCGCGCGCCCGTCAGCAGTCGTGAACGCGAAGGGGACGTCTCGATAGATGCCGTGCGGGCCCAAAGGGTCGGTCGTGATCGTCTCGACGACGCGGATCGAAGCGTCGGGAGCTATCGTGATCGCGGTCGCGTACTGCTCGGTCTCGGCGGCGCGCGCGCCAAGCGGAGCGAGGAGCCCGAGCGCGAGGAGTGCGGCGAGGGCGAGCGGCCGCGTCGGCATGGCTAGAACTGCACCTTGACCGGCTCGTTCGCCGCCGCTTCGCCCGCGGAGAGCTCGAAGAGGTCCATCGGGCCGAAGCCGAAGGCAGAGGCGACCATGTTGCCCGGGAAGGATTGCTCCGCGGTGTTGAGCATCATGACCGTGCCGTTGTAGAAGCGGCGCGCGGCCTGGATCTTGTCCTCGGTGTCCTGCAACTCGCGCTGGAGCTCGAGGAAGTTCTGATTCGCCTTGAGGTCGGGATACGCCTCCGCGACCGCGAAGAGGCTCTTCAAGGTGCCCGAGAGCTGGTTCTCCGCCTGCGCCTGCGCCGCGGGCGTCGAGCTCCCTGCGGAGATCGCGGCGGCGCGCGCCTTGGTGACGTTCTCGAACGCCTGCGACTCGTGGGCGGCGTAGCCCTTCACCGTCTCGACGAGGTTCGGGATGAGGTCGTAGCGGCGCTTCAGCTGCACCTGGATATCCGACCAGGCCTCCTTCGCGCGGTTCTTGAGCCGCACCAAGCGGTTAAAGCTCGCCCAGATAAATAGGAGAAGCAGGACGAGGATGCCGAGGATGATGTAGAGCGCCATGGCAGGTGGGTTACCGGTATGGCGACACTATAGCATTTGGTATAGTGGTGAGCATTAGCACTTTCATGCCCTGATTATGGATAGCAGATGGCTCGGCGGTATCGCACTCGTTATCATTCTCGCCCTCGGCGGCTGGTATATATTCTCTCACCCGACGCGGTCCGCGGCGCCCGCGCCCGAGACGGCAACCTCGACCGAGGCGATGAGCTCGACTACGGCACCCGTCCTCGCGCCCGTGACCGTCACCTACACCGACCAGGGCTTCTCCCCCGCCTCCGTCACGATCGCCGAGGGCCAGACGGTGATCTGGGTCAACAAGAGCTCGCAGCCCTTGTGGGTCGCCTCGAACCCGCACCCGACGCACACCGCCTACGACGGCACGAGCCGGACAACGCACTGCGCCGCAAGCTACACGGGCCTCGCGCCCTTCGACGAGTGCGCGGAAGGCGCGCCCGGTTCGTCGTGGAACTTCACCTTCGGCAAGGCCGGCACCTGGGGCTACCACGATCACCTCGACCACGCGATGACGGGGACGATCATCGTGACGGCGGCAGCTCCCGCGCCAGGCACCGGCGAGAAGGGCGGCGACACGGGCGCTTCGGCCTCAACCTCCGTTAATGTCCAGGTCCAGTAATGCGGCGGCCGCGCACTTCGTCCTCCGGCTCGGCCTCGCCTTCGCCTTCCTCTACCCGCCGTATGCCGCGCTCTCGGACCCGCTCTCGTGGGAGGGTTACTTCCCGCCCTTCGTGCACGCACTCCCCGTCTCCCCGCTCGTCCTCTTGCACGCACTCGGCGTTGTCGAAGTCGGCATCGCGGTGTGGGTCCTCTCCGGCTGGAAGATCCGCCTGCCCGCGCTCGCCGCAGCCGCGCTCCTGCTCGCGATCGTAGGCTTCAACACCTTCGACTTCGAGATCCTCTTTCGCGACCTCGCGATCGCCTCGATCGCCGTCGCGCTCGCGCTCTGGCCTACAGCAACCAAGAGAACAGTGCGGGGCATGACAGTATAAAGACAGCCTGCTGAACGCGAAAACGCGGCCGCATGGGCCGCGTTTTCTCGCGTCCGAGATGTTCAGTCGATCTCGAATGCGAGATGGCGGATGTCCACAGAGAAGATTGGGTTCGGGCTGACCTTCTCGTCGACAATCCATAGTGCTCGGACCGCGTCCCCGACCGACAGCCAGTCGATGCCGGGGTTGTAGTCGGGCGAGCTCTTGAAGCTCGCGCCGACGCAGCTTCGCCGCTCACCATCGCCTGGCTCCCAGAGCAAGAGGCGGCGCATGTTGTCAGGCTCGATGCCCGGCACGTAGCCGTAGAAGGCCTCGCGCGCGAGCTGAGAGGCTCGGTCGCGGACGGCTTGGCGCTCTGTCGTGTCGGCGATTGGCCGTGCCTCATCGGCAAGGTCGAGCAATTCTTTCAGCTTCTCCCGGTTGACGGGAACATGTCGAGACATTGGGTCCCCCTCTTCTCTGCCTGAACTTACTATACCACGTGTTTTAAAGCCTGCAAGTTAGCGCACCGCCTGCGCCACCGCGCGTGTCTTACGGCAGTCTGACTGCCGTAGGTTATTCAAAGTCAGCATCGAGCCATTTCCCGCCCTTGATCACGTCGCGGCTAAATCCCTTAAATTCGTGCGGGCTCGGGAGTACCTCTCGAATCAGGTCGGTGTCCAGAACGGGGGAAAATGTTCCATTTACGAAATCCCGGAGACTTGAGTACGGGTAGGCAATCGCCCATCGCCACGCCGTCTCGAAATCTTCCATGCCCGCGCGCAACCCGCCGTTTGGATACAGCTCGAACACGTTCTTTACCATAACGTACGCCGCCGCGTACTGCATGTATCCATCGTCGGCAATGGTCTTGCTGCGATAAGAACCTTGAAAGAGGCTGCCCATTTGTCGGTATTTCTTGTTGTGATAATTCGTCATACTTTGGCCGACCTTGCGCATGAATGTCGGGAGCCCGTCTTCCTGTGCGACTCGAGCGATGAGGTGCGTATGATTGGGCATGAGCGTAAACGCGATTAGGGAGACGAGCGGCTCACGCTCGGGCCAGCCTTCTAACCTTTCGAATACGCCTAACCGAGCCGCTTTGCTCCAGTTTTCATCCAGGTACGTATCATTCATGTAAAAGAGCAGCCGCACGAAACGCCTTTTGTCCGACTCATCTCCGACAATGGGCAGCCCGCGGGCCCCGCGCCTCACGACGTGCACATATGAATCAATCGCATGCGGCTCGACGCGCATACCAAGATAATACACCGCCTTACGGCAGTCAGACTGCCGTAGAATTAGCGCACGGAGTTGGCGACCGCGTTGACGACGCGGGGGTCGAGGAGGTCGGGGATGATCTTGTCGGCCGAAGGCTTCGCGACCAAGGCCGCGAGCGCTTTTGCTGCGGCGAGCTTGGTCTTGTCGGTGATCTTCCGCACGCCCTTGTCGAGCGCGCCGCGGAAGATGCCCGGGAAGACGAGCGCGTTGTTGATCTGATTCGGGAAGTCAGAGCGCCCCGTCGCGACGACCACTGCCCCGCCCCGCTTGGCTTCGTCCGGGAAAATCTCGGGGATCGGGTTCGCGAGCGCGAAGACGATCGCGCCTGGGGCCATGCGCGCAATGTCGGCTGCGGTCGCGAGCCCGGGGCCCGAGACGCCGATTAGCGCATCGGCCCCGGTAAGCGCGTCGCGCAAGCCGCCCGCGACCTTGCGCGGGTTCGTATGCGCGGCGAGCTCTGCTTTCACTCCCGCCAGACTCTTCCCGGTTGCGTCTTTGCGGCCCGCGTAGATCGTGCCCTGCCGGTCGAGGAGCACGATGTCCCGCACGCCCGCCTTGGCGAGGAGCCCGGCGGTCGCGACGCCTGCCGCGCCTGCGCCGCTCACCACGACCCGCAGCTTCGCGAGCGGTTTCTTCACCACCTTCGCCGCATTCAAGAGGCCCGCGAGAACGACGATCGCGGTGCCGTGCTGGTCGTCGTGCATCACGGGGATGTCGAGCGCCTCGATCAAGGCCCGCTCTACCGCAAAGCACTTCGGCGCTGCGATGTCTTCCAGATTGATCCCCCCGAACGCCGGCGCGATCGCCTTAGCGACCGCGATGATCTCTTCCGGCTCATGCACGTCGAGAACGATCGGCCACGCGTCGACTCCCGCCTTCTCGCGGAAGATCAAGGCCTTGCCCTCCATCACCGGCAACGCGCCATAGGGTCCGATGTTCCCCAAGCCAAGCACCGCGGAGCCGTCGGAAATAACCGCGACCGAGTTCTTCTTGACGCTCATCCGCCGCGCGTCTTCGGGGTGCTTCGCGAGGTGGGAGGATGCCGCGCCCACCCCGGGCGTGTACCAGAGCGAGAAGTCCTCCTTGCCCCCGAGCTTGACCCGCGCCTTCGTCTCGATCCGCGCGCCCTGCTTCTTGTAGGCCGCGACAATGTCCCTGCTTCCCGCCTTCTTGCTAGCCATACAGTAAGTACGTATTAGATGCCAAGTATACTTCACCCATGCGCCCAGAGGACCCGATCGAGAAGCACTTCGCCCGGCTCCGGCCGGAGCAGAAGAAGGCCTTGGCGAAGCTCGGCATCGCGACGATCCGCGACCTGCTCTACCACTTCCCCTCTCGCTACGAGCGATCCGGGCCGTCGACCCAGATTGCTACGGTCGGCCCCGGAGCCGAGGCCACCCTCTACGGCACGATCCGGAAGCCGGAGACCAGGAAGGCCTGGAAGAGCAAGCGCCCCCTCTCCGAGGCCTGGCTCGAGGACGAGAGCGGGCGGATCAAGCTCATGTGGTTCAACCAGCCCTATATCGCGAAGACCTTGGCCGACGGGATGGTTGTGAAGGTTGCGGGAGCGGTGACAGGGACGGCGGAGAAGCCCTACATCGCGAACCCGGCCGTCGAGAAGAGCGCGGGCCAGATCCACGCCTCGCTCTTCCACGAAGGCGCCGCTGATCCCGAGCGCGAGGTAGGGCTCTACCCTATCTACCCGGAGAGCCAGGGCATCTCCTCGCTCTGGTTCCTCCACGCGGTCAAGAAGGCGCTCGAGTCGCTCAAGGCAGATGCGCTCGAGGACCCGCTGCCCGAAGACATCCGTGCGCGCTACAAGCTCCCCGCGCTTAAGGCGGCGCTCCTCTATATCCACGCACCAAGAGCGCCGAAGGATGCTGAGGCGGCGAAGAAGCGCTTCGCCTTCGAAGAAGTCTTCGCGCTGCAGCTCGCGCTCGCGAGGCGCCGCCGGGAGCTCGCGGCGACGCGCGCGCTCCCGGTCGCGGTCGATGCCGCCGCGCGGGAGCGGCTCGCGAGCTTCGTTTCCTCCTTCCCCTTCCCTGCGACCGCCGCGCAGACGCGCGCGATCGAGGCGATCGTCCTCGACTTCGCGAAGCCTTCGCCGATGCTCCGCCTCCTCGAGGGCGACGTCGGGAGCGGCAAGACGGCGGTCGCCGCGGCGACCGCGTACCTGGTCGCGACCTCCGCGCCCCGCGGCCGGACAGGCGCGCTCCAGGTCGCCTACCTCTGCCCGACGGAGATCCTCGCCAAGCAGCACTTCTCGACCTTCGTCGCCAACTTCCGCGATCACCCGATCCCGATCGGGCTCGTGACGGGGAGCGAATGCCGCGTCTTCCCCTCCCGCGTGCCGTACGAGGAGTCGGCTGCGCTCTCGAAGGCGACGTTTAGGAAGCGCGTCGCCGACGGCCTCATCCCGATCGTGATCGGCACGCACGCCATCATCGAGAAATCGCTCGTCTTCAAGGACCTCGCGTACGCGATTATCGACGAACAGCATCGCTTCGGCGTCTCGCACCGCCGCGGCCTCGTCGGGCGCGCTCCGACGACGCCGCACCTCCTCTCGATGACGGCGACGCCGATCCCGCGCACCCTCGCGCTCACTATCTACGGCGACCTCGACCTCACGCTCCTCGACGAGCTGCCGGCCGGCAGGAAGCCGATCGTCACCAAGATCGTCGAGAAGGGCGCGCGTCCGGAGGCGTACGCGCGCGTTCGCGCTGAGCTCGCAGCCGGGCACCAGGCGTACGTGATCTGCCCGCGCATCGACGAGCCCGACCCGGCGAAAGCCCTCGCGCTCCAGGCGAAGTCGGTCACCGCGGAGGCCGCGCGCTTAGAGAAAGAGGTCTTCCCCGACGCCACGATCGGCATCCTCCACGGCAAGATGACACCGGCGGCGAAGGAGGCGGCGATGCGGCTCTTCGCGGCGGGCGAGACGCAGATCCTCGTCGCGACCTCCGTTGTCGAGGTAGGCGTCAACGTCCCGAACGCGACGGTGATCCTTATCGAGGGCGCCGAGCGCTTCGGGCTCGCCCAGCTGCATCAGCTGCGCGGCCGGGTGATCCGCTCCACGCACCAGGCGTACTGCTTCGTCCTCCCGCAGACCTCGGGCCCCGCGACCCGCGAGCGTCTCAGCGCCTTCGTGAAGGCGAAGAACGGCTTCGAGCTCGCCGAGTACGACCTCGCGCTCCGCGGCGCGGGCGAACTCGCGGGCGGCAAGCAGTGGGGCGTCTCCGATATCGCGATGGAGGCCTTGCGCAATCTGAAGCTCGTCGAGGCGGCGCGCACGGAGGCGAAGCGGCTCATCGAGGCCGACCCGGAGCTCGCCCGCTATCCCGCGCTCGCCCTGCGGGCGAGCGCGGCCCTCGCATCGCTCCACCTCGAATGACGGCGGCTTACTTCGCGGTAGCCACTTCCAGATCTTTCGTACGGCGAGCGAGATCGTCGATCTGCACCTGATGCACGTTGAACGTCTTGTCGAGCTGCCGCAGGTCGGCCTTGGTCGCCATTTCTGAGCGAATCTGCGCGAGATCTTCTTTGGCTGCCAGCTCCTCGCGCATCTCTTTCATTTCGCCACGAACCTCCATGAATCCTCGCGCCACCATTTGCGCGAGCTCGTCGAGCTTCTCATCTACGCTCTTCTTTGGCATTGCCGCGAAGTATACCACCTACGCGGTCTTGCGCTTCGCCGGGAGCGCGACGCGGAAGGTGGTGCCCTTCCCCTCCCCGGCGCTCTCGAAGCCGATCGTCCCGCCGTTCTTCTCTACGATATTCTTCACGAGGTAGAGGCCGAGCCCCATGCCGCCCTTGTTCATCGTGCGCGCCGCTTCGCCGCGCTCGAATTTGACGAACATCGTGGGGCGGCGCGCCTCCGAGATCCCGACGCCCGTGTCCGCGACCGAGAGGGCGAAGCCGCCCTCCGCGCCCTGCTCCGTAGAGATAGTGACCCGCCCGCCATCGGGCGTATATTCGTACGCGTTCGCGATGAGGTTATCGGCGACGAGGCCGAGCGCGTCCCGGTCGATCGACGTGATCGAGCCGCCGAAGGCGAGCTTCGACTCGAGCGCGATCTTCTTGTCGGCGAAGCGCGCCGCGGCCGCCGCGGCTGCGGCTGCGACGACCTCGTCGGGCGCATACGGCTCGACGGCCGGCCGGCGCCCCTCGCCCTCAAGCGACATGAGCCGCACGAGGCCGTCGATGAGCGCGACCATCCGCTCGGCGCTCGCCTCGAGCTTCTCGAAGTAGGCGAGCTCGAGCCCGCCGCGGCCGTTCTTCTTCATCTCGGCACCGAGCGCGCCGAGGCCCCAGCGCACTTCGGTCGCCGGCGTCCGGAGCTGGTGCGAGAGGATCTCGATGAAGTCCTCCTTGCGCGCGATCTCTTCCTGCTGCGCGACGTTCTGATCGAAGAGCTCCATGTTCTTGTCGATGAGGAGCTTCGAGGTCTTGGCGAGCGCGGCCTTGCGCTCCGCGCGCTCGGCGCGGAGCGCCGCCGTCTCGCGCCGGAGCGAGCGGAGCGCGAGCGCGAGCAGGGCGCCCGCCGCCGCGAGGCCCGCGAGGAGCGCGAAGGCGGCGCGGGTCATCGCGCGGCGAACCACGCCTTGATCGCGTCGACGATCTCGGGCGGCGTAGACTCGGCCTTCACGAGGTACCCGACGGCGCCGAGCGAGACGCTCTCCTGCTTATTCTCCCGCTCCGCCGAATTCGAGAGGACCATGAACGGCACCTTCGCCGTCGCCTCCTGCTGGCGCAGCTTGGCGATGAGCTCGAAGCCGCTCATGCCGGGGAGGACGAGGTCGAGAAGGATGAGGTCAGGGACATGCGCCGAGGCGGCGGCGAGCGCCTTCTCGCCGTCAGGGGCGACCGCGACCGCGAAGCCCTCCTTAGCGAGCTCGCCCGCGAGGATGTCGCGGAGGAAGTCATCGTCTTCGACGAGGAGGATGGCGCCCTGCTTCTCCGGTGCGTCTGCCATGGTGATTACGACCCGAAGACGGTGATCGAGATCGACTGCTCGTAGAAGCCCGGGTCGCAGGTGTTGATGTCTTTCGGGGCCGGGTCGAGGGTCGCGATCTGGCCGTAGGTGTAGAGGCCGAAGATGACCGACTTCGGCCCGCCGATACTCTTCAAGAGCGTGACCTCGTCGGCCGCGTGCTCGCCGAAGAGGATCTTGCGCGCGATGCAGTCGGAGACGAAGACGACGCGCGGCTTGGCGTCTACCACGCGCTCGACGAGCTTCTCGGCGGTCGCCTTCGCCGCGTCCATCGCGCTCGTCAAGGTCCCGATCATGAGGAAGATCTGGCTCCCCTCGAGGACCTCCGCGCCGCAGGTGATCGAGCCGTCCTCGCCGACCGCGAGCGGCACGCGGATCATCACCCCCTCGGCGCCCGGCGACTTCATGCCGAGGGGGTAGGTCACCGCCTGGAGCGACAAGGCCTGCTTGAAGTCGTTCGCCCGATCGCCGAAGTAGTCCTGATAGATCGAGAAGGCAGGCTTGCCGTCGAGTTCGATGAGCTTCGTCCCTTCTGCCTTCGTGACCGTGTGCGCGTCGCCCAAGGGCTGCCAGCCGTGGTCGGCGCCGACGGCGACCTGGACATCGCCCGCGAGGCCGAAGCCCACCACCGCATCGGTCAATACCTCCGTGTCGAAATACTGCTCCGTCTTCTTGAAGGCCATGTCGTCGCCCGCGGCGCCGCCCGCGATCGGGAAGCTGCCGCCCATCACCTCGAGGATGCCGCGCACGAGCTCGGTGCCGTTCCCTGCGAGCGCATCCGAGAAGATGAGCGCGAGCTTCATCTCCCCGCCTGCGGCCTTGAGGGCTTCGCCGAAGCGCTTCCCGGCGCCGCGCATGTCCTTGCCGATCCCCTCAACCTTGACGGGGACGAACGCGCCCGCCTCGCCCGCGAGCGCCAAGACGGAGACCGCCTGCTCCTCGACGCCGTTCTCGGTAATCGCGCCTGCTGAGGTGCACCCGACGATCCGCGCGCCGGGCAGGGCCTCGGCGACGCCCTGGAGCATCGCGGCCTGGTCGTATTTGGGCGAAGCGACGACGACGGCGAGCCCTGCGGCGGCCGCGCCCGAAGCGGCGAGCGCCTTAGCGGCCGCGTCGTGGCCCGCGGTCTTTGAGTCTTGGAGCGCGCGGCTCGTGCCAACGCCTGCGGAGAAAGCCATAAATAAGGTATCGGTATTAGGAGTACCTCCCCATCCTAGCCTGCCCCGGCTCCGCAGCTTCTCCGGCGCTGTGAATAGTCTGCGATGTGTGTGGGCATGCCTGGATTCGAACCAGGGACCGCCGAGGTATAAGCTCGGAGCTCTAACCAGCTGAGCTACATGCCCTTTGACTCGTTCACTCGCCCGTAAGCTCGGTGCTCTAACCATTGAGCTAGAGGCGGGTACGGAAACTGTATCGGAAAAGCGCCCTCCATGCTATGGTCGGGGGCGGACACTACATGGGGTACTGCCATGCTCTACGAAAACATCGTGCTACCGTGGCTCACGGCACACGGCCGACTGTATCGTGACGATGAGTGCATACATGAAATCGCACTCGGACTTATCCAGCGGCTAGAGGGAATGCCCGGGCTCATGCCACTGCTCAAGTTCGTTACCGAGACAGTGAGCAGAGCGAAGCCGCGCACGGTCTTCGACCTCAGTTTCCCTACGCCGATCGGGTTAGCGGCGGGTCTCGACAAAGAAGGCGTTGGGTTGCCCTTCTGGGAAGCTATCGGCTTCGGCTTCGCCGAAATCGGAACGGTGACGCCGCGACCGCAGCTGGGCAATCCGCGCCCACGCCTCTTTCGCCTCGACCCTGAAGAGATGCTCATCAATCGCATGGGCTTCAACAGCCAGGGTATCGGGAAAGTGAACGAGAACGTGGCCCCCTTGCGTTCGCACGTCCGGATGCCGATCGGCTTATCGCTCGGGAAAAATAAGGAGACACCAGACGACCGCGCTCACGAAGACTATGAGGCGGTGCTTGCCGAAGGCGTCGCGATGCAGCCCGACTTCGCCGTCGTGAACGTGAGCTCGCCCAACACGCCGGGTCTGCGCGATTTGCAGAAGCGGTCCTTGATTCGGGACCTGCTCAGGCACATCGTCGAGCGGCGTGACTCGGAGCTGAGCGCGAGCGACGACTTGTCGTGGCTCCCGCTACTGGTCAAAGTCGCACCGGATCTGTCTATCCAGGAGCTCGATGACCTCCTCGACGCAGGGATAGAGGTCGGGATCGATGGGATCGTCATCGGCAACACGACAACCTCCACCGCCATGTTCTCCCAGCCGGTCACCGGCGTTTATGCCGAAACAGGCGGCAAGAGCGGCGGTGACTGGCTCTTCGATCGCACGCTCACGCTTTGCATGCACACGAGGCGACATGCGCCGCGCCTCTCGCTCATCCACGTGGGCGGCATCGACTCGGCAGACAAGGCTGCCCGCGCGCTCGATGTTGCCGATCTCATCGAGGTCCTGACCGGCTTCGTCTTCAAGGGCCCGAAGCTCATCCGCCAGATTCGGCGCGCCTGCTGAGCGTCTGTCTGGCTCACTGCTGACCCCGCCCCCACCAGGGCGGGGTTCTCGCATTCCCATCGCCCGTAGCGGCGGGCGGGATTCGTGGTAGAGTCGGCGCGGAACATAGCAAACACAGGAGGACACAGACGATGGCTCTGCGATATGCGCTCGACCTTGCGGCTGCCCGCGCCAAGCCATGGGCATACGCCGGCTTCGACGAAGCGCTCGGCGGGTGGCTCATCCCCTTCTCGCTTCACGAACTGCACGACCACCTGCGCTGCCCTATCACGCAGCCAGGCCTCTTCGACATCGCCGTGACGGAAACTGCGAAAATCTACGACTGGGCGATCGGGATGCCGAATCTCGGCAAGCACCGCCTCTTCCTGCCCCAACGATCCCTCCGGTATCGCGACCGCGTCTTAGATCTCGCTTTGCCCACCAACCCGAACTTCCAGCTCGAGACGCCGTTCTTCATCGAGCCGGGCATGCATCCAGACCTCGTCGAAGAGGGCTACCATCTCGGCGCATGGCGGATGGGCAAGGGGTATCCCAAGAACGGCACGACCGAGAGCGAGTGGGGCATCGACTTCCGCTACATCGAGTCCATCTTTCCGATACTCGAACGGATGGAGAAGCTTCGCATGTGGTTACTCCTCCACAGCGAGATGGTGCTCGACTCGGTGGGCGAGTTGATTGCCGATCGCCTCCGCGAGCCCCTCTCCATAGCGGTCGTGGACAGGATTCTCCGGACATTCCCCGGCCTCCGGGTCACCATCGAACACCTCTCGAAGAAGCCGATGGTCGAGGCGGTCCGCCTGTGGCAGGCGGAGGATCGACTCGTCGATGCGACGATAGCTCCGCAATACGCCATCTGGAACAGCACCGCGCTGTTCGCCGGCGGGATGAATCCGGTCAATTTCTCCATCCCCATCCTCGGGGACGAGGAGGACCGGCTCGCGCTGATCGCCTTCTTGATGGACGGCCTCGGCATGGCCGGCAAGGACAACGCGATCCACGACATCACCGCCAAGAGCAGGCCGCGCGGCTGCTCGGGAGGCGTCTTCAGCGGGCCGGTCGGGCTGTACGTGTACTTCCACCTGTTCCGCCTCCACGGCGGGCCCAGCTGGTTCGAGAAGTTCCTCGACTTCCAGTGCCGGCGGCCGATAGTCTGGTACGAGCTCGACCCGACTCCGCGCTCGCACACGATCATCCGCGAGCAGGACTGGTACGTGCCGGGGCTCTACCAGAGCCAGGGCGCGCAGGCGATTCCGCTCTTTGCCGATTCGGTCATGCCCTACAACTCCGAACGGCTCCCGCTCGCCGCCTGAACGATTCTCCACAGCCCCCGGCTTGCCGGGGGCTGACACGTTTCAAAGCTACGGATTCCGCTCGATCGGGGGGATGTCGGGGGTCACCGAGACGAGCTCGTCTTCGTTCGTCTTGGGGGTGATACCGCTCGCGACGAGGAGCTTCTCGAACTCCTCGCGCTCGATGGTCTCGTGCTCGATGAGGGCCTTCGCGATCGTGTCGAGCGCAGCGCGATGATCCGCGAGCACCCGCTCGGCGCGCGCCTTCGCCTCCGCGATGATCTTCGCGACCTCCGCGTCGATCTTCGCCGCGACCTCCTCGGAGTACGTCTCCTTGCCGAGCAATTCGCGCTCGCCGAAGGAGATGGGGCCCAAGGCTTCGCTCATCCCGTAGCGCATCACCATGTCACGCGCGAGGCCGGTGATGACAGCGAGGTCGTTGCTGGGCCCCGTCGAGAGGTCGTCGAAGAGCATCTCCTCGGCGACGTAGCCGCCTAGGGTCGCGGCGATGTCGTCCAAGAATTGCTTCCTCGATTGCATCTTCTTGTCCTCGAACGGGAGCTTCAGGGTGTAGCCCGCGGCGCGGCCGCGGCTGATGATCGAGATCTTGTGCACCGGGTCAGCATAGGGGAGGACGGAGGAGACGAGCGCGTGGCCGGCCTCGTGGTAGGCGGTCAGCTCCTTCTCTTTTTTCGTAAGCAAATGCGATTTGCGCTCCGGCCCGAGCATCACCTTCTCGATCGAGCGGATGAGGTCATACTGCGTGATCTCCTTGCGGTTCTCGCGGGCGGCGAGGATCGCGCCCTCGTTCATGAGGGAGTAGAGCTCCGCGCCCGAGAAGCCGGGCGTGCGCTCGGCGATGACCGAGAGCTTCACGTCGGGCCCGAGGGGCTTCTTGCGCGCGTGGATAGAGAGGATCTCCTCGCGGTCGCGCCTGTCTGGGAGGTCGATCACGACGCGCCGGTCGAAGCGCCCGGGCCGCAGGAGCGCCGGGTCGAGGACGTCGGGCCGGTTGGTCGCGGCCATGACGATCACCTTCTCGGTGGGCTCGAAGCCGTCCATCTCGACGAGGATCTGGTTCAACGTCTGCTCGCGCTCGTCGTTGCCCCCGCCTACGCCCCCGCCCCGCACCCGCCCCACCGCGTCGATCTCGTCGACGAAGATGATCGCGGGCGCCGCCTTCTTGGCCATGTCGAAGAGGTCGCGCACCCTTGAAGCTCCCACGCCGACGAACATCTCGACGAACTCGCTGCCCGAGATCGAGAAGAACGGCACGCCTGCTTCGCCCGCGACCGCGCGGGCGAGCAAGGTCTTCCCGGTCCCTGGCGCGCCCATGAGGATGATGCCCTTCGGGATCCGCGCGCCGATATCGAGGAACTTCTTCGGGTTCTTCAAGAAGTCGACGATCTCCATCAGCTCCTCCTTCGCTTCGCGCGCGCCCGCGACCTCGGCGAAGGTGACGCGCTGCGTGGTGTCGGTGGGCTCCACGAGCCGGGCGCGCGACTGGCCGAAGGAGAACGCCTGCATCCCCGCGCCGCGGATCTGACGGGTGAAGAACCACACGAGCGCGATGATGAACACGAGCGTGAGCAAGGACGGCCCGAGGAGCCCGAACCAGTACGCGAAGCCCGACTGCCCTTCGACCGTGATCGCGACCTTCTGGAGCTCGTCGGGCGTGACGCCGTAGGTCGTAAGCTGCTCTGGGAGCGCGGCGGCGGGGTCCTTGGCGGAAGCTTTGTGCGCGCCGTCGGCGTAGGCGAGATCGAGCGAGTCGCCTGAGACGGTGATCGCCGAGACCTTCCCTGCCGCGACGTCGGCCGCAACCTCGGAGAGCGGGATCGTCGGGACCTGGGTGAAGAGCCCCGCGAAGAGCGAGTACCCGCTCATGAGGAAGAGGAAGATGAGGATGGTGAGCACGAGGTTCCCCACGAAGGAGCCCCGGCCGAAGGGGTTCTTGAAGAAGGAACCGCCCGCGGGCTTCTTGCCGCCGCCCGAGCCGCCGCCCGGGCGGCGCGGCCCGGGCTTCTTGCTCTTGTCGCTAGCGGCGAAGGCGAACATATGTGTAGGAGTATAACGAACCACGCTCCATTTTCCTACCCGAGCCGCAAGTTCGCATGAACACGGGGCCGCGCCCGCGCGCTGGCCGCCAAATGCTATAGTCGCCGCATGACCCTCCTCGAATATAAGAAGGCGCGGCTCAAGTATGCGCCCGTCGAGACCTACGCGGCCGGAGTCGAGCTCTCGGGCGCGGAGGTGAAGGCGCTCCGCGCGAAGCAGGGCTCCCTGGAGGGCGCCCGGGTCGTCGTGCGCGGCGGCGAGGCGTTCATCCTCGGGATGAGCGTCCCGCCCTACCAGCCGGCGAACGCGGCGAAGGACTACGACCCCGCGCGCACGCGCCGCCTGCTCCTCACGAAGAAAGAGATCGCCGAGCTCGCCGATGCAGAGTCGAAGAAAGGGTTGACAATCGTCCCGCTTGAGGTATATACTAGCGGACGGAACGTGAAGGCGAAGGTCGCGATCGTCCGCGGCAAGACCGAGGTCGACCGCCGCGAAGACCTCAAGAAGCGCGACGCCGCGCGCGAGACCGCCCGCCTCGTCAAGAATAAGTAGCCCGATCGATCCCGACGAGCATGGAAGCCTCTTTTACGATCTACGCTTCTCTGCTCTTCGGGGGTGACCGGCTTTGACGGTCTGCACATTGAGAGATGCGCGACGCAGTGCACGCCTAAGCGACACTCTAATCCGCTCTGGCACCAAACCTGCCAACAAATCTGTTGCAGGCGCAGTTCGCTCGCCGTACTTCGGTACGGTCGGCGATCTCGCGTTCGCTTACGCGACGGCTCGAGGCTAAGCCTCGCCTCGCGTGAGCGACGTCCGTGCTGTCCCGGCGCTCACAGCGCCAGCACGGGCGGAATCTCCTGTGAGCTAGAGTAGCGAGTGCCCACTCGCCCGCTCGAACCTTCGGGCTCGTTGCCGAGTGATTTCGTCTTGATTCTCCCACCGGCAATCAGACTCTAATCAAGACTACGCGTCGTAGAAGCGCTCTCTTTGCCAGATTCGGACGGGGGTTCGATTCCCCCCGCCTCCACCAGATGACAGCCGCCTTCGGGCGGCTTTGTCATTTTTTGAGGTTCGGAGTATTGTCACCGCGGACAACACAGGGGCGAGACATGATTCCCGCACTCATCATTGTCGGCAATGCTCGGCAGTTCGCACAGGAAGCCCTCCGTACCAAACGAGCCCTGCGATCGGTCAACGTACACCACATCAAAATCGTTCGCGCTTGCTATGCCGGCGTAACAGCTACTGAGAAGCTGATTGCGGGTTTCTTGAATACACCCGCATCCGTACACCTGCTGATATACACAGGCCACGGAGGCGACCACGGGTGGGCCCTTGATGAATGGGAGCTCCTGCGCTACTCCCGGCTGGTTAAACTTTTGCAGGCCGCTTCGGCTCCGCTCATCCTCATCAACGACTCCTGTCGCGCAGGCAGGATCGTTGAGCGAATCCAAGCAAGCGATCCCTCACTAGAGCGGCGCCTGCTGATTATCGCCGCAAGCGACGCAGAGGGCACCACGAGCGAGTCTGTATCGACGCTCGCCATCGACGCGTGGCGAGAGAAGACGCCGTTCGTTCCGCCGGGCGCGATCGTCCAGGTGGTGAAGTTCGATTCTGGCCCGCCCGTGCCGGATCCAGTCATAGACTTCCGTGGCTTCTCTCATCGCGTCGTCAGGACCTTCCGTGCTCCACCCTCAACGCTTCGCTGGGGTGCGGCCCTGGACCATCACGTCTATCCTGCAGGATAAATGCGGGCGCCTCACGGCGCTCGCGTTTCTGTATACTTCTCGGCATGCAGCAACTCCCCTACGCATTCTTCGACCACGACGCGGTGACGGTCGCGCGGGGATTACTCGGCAAGGTGGTGAAGAAGGGCGCGTGCGCGGGAGTGATCGTCGAGACGGAGGCGTATGCCCTCGACGAAGCGAGTCACGCGGTCAAGAAGCGCGAGCAGGGGCGCCTGATGCGCGAGACGGTCGACCGCTGGTATATCTACTTCACCTACGGCATGCACTGGTGCGCGAACGTCACCTGCGATGCGAGGGGTGCGGGCGCCGTCCTCATCCGCGCGGTCAAGCCGATCGCGGGGATCGAGGAGATGCGGCGGCGGCGCGGCGTGGAGGACGCGCGCCGGCTCGCGACGGGCCCCGCCCGCTTCGCCGAGGCGTTCGGTATCGGCAAGACCGAGAACGGCGCTCCCCTCGCGCGCGACTTCGGTATCTTCGGCGCGCCCCCTATTGCCGACGAAATGATCGTGGCTGCCCCGCGCGTCGGCATCACTCGCGCGGTCGAGCTCCCCTGGCGTTTTTATATCAAAGACAATCCCTACGTGAGCAAGTTGCCAAAGATGAAGAGTGCGTGATAAGGTCGAAGGGTTCGCAGTAGGAGGAAACGTTGAGCGGACGATTGAAAGATCCTGTGCGGCGCGCGAATAATCGCGCCGCGACCAAACAGACGAAGCGCGCGGTGCGCAAGCACCGCAAAAAACAGGCTGGCACTGCGAGTCGGAAGCGAGCGCCGGGCGATCAAATCCGCCCCACTCCGGCTGCCCGCAGGTAGCGTCGCGGGCTGAAAGCCCACACCAACCTGAAGCCCCGGCACCCGTGCCGGGGCTTTCACGTTCCCGATTCAGTGCGGGCCGAAGGGATACTCGCCCGCGATGATGCGGATCAGGATCGCGATGACCGCGAGGACGAGCAGGATGTGGACGATCCACCCGATCGAATAGACCCCGACGATGCCGAGGAGCCAGAGGATGAGCAGGATGACGGCGATGCTGACGAGCATGGCAGTAGCGATGAGCCGATAATGGCTCCATCCTACGGGCGGGCGGTGAAAATCGCGTGAGCTAGCCGCGGCGCGCGCGAGCGCGGTCGATCTCAGTCAAGTATTCCTTGCGGAGCCGGACGGAGCTCGGCGTGATCTCGAGGAGCTCGTCGTCGGCCATGACCTCGAGCCCGCGCTCGATCGAGAGGAGCCAGGCGGGGACGAGCGTGATCGCCTCGTCGGTGCCCGAGGCGCGGACGTTCGTGAGGTTCTTGTTCTTGGTCGGGTTCACCATCATCTCTTCGCCCTTCGCGGTGTTGCCGATCACCTGCCCCTCGTACACCTCGGCGCCGGGCGTCACGTAGAGCGTGCCGCGCTCCTGCAGATTCCAGAGCGAGTAGCCGAGTGCCTTCCCCGCTGCCATCGAGATCATCGAGCCGACAGCGCGCTTCTTGATATCGCCCGCCCACGGCTTGAAGCCGACGAAGCGCGACGAGAGGATGCCCTCGCCCCTGGTGTCGATGATGAACTGGTTCTTGTAGCCCAAGAGCCCGCGGGTGGGCCCTTCGAGCGTCAGGCGCACGCCGCCCCCCTCGGGCGCGAGGTCCTGGAGGACGAACGCGCGCTGGCCAAGGCGTTCGATGATCGCGCCCTGATATTCGCTCGGCGCGTCGATGACCACCTCCTCATAGGGCTCGAGCGTCTCGCCGCCCTCCTTGCGGAGGATGACCTGCGGCTGCGAGACCGCAAGCTCGTAGCCCTCGCGGCGCATCTGCTCGAGGAGGACGGCGATGTGGAGCTCGCCGCGGCCCGAGACGGCGAAGCGGTCCGCCGCGCCGAAGCTGACCGCGAGGCCCACGTTCACCTCGAGCTCCTTCTCGAGGCGCTCGCGGATCTGGCGCGAGGTGACGAACTTGCCCTCCCGGCCGGCAAAGGGCGACGCGTTGACGAGGAAGTTCAGCGTGATCGTCGGCTCGTCGACGGCAATCGCAGGCAAGGGCGCGGCCGCGGGGTCGGTCGTGATCGTCTCGCCGATGTAAATGTCGGGCAAACCAGCGATAAGCGCGATGTCGCCCGCCGCAGCCGCGGGCGCCTCGACGCGGTCGAGGCCGGAGAAGGTGAAGACCTTCGTGACCTTGCCCGCGCGCGCGCTGCCGTCCGGCTTCTTGATCGAGACGCCCTGCCCCGCCTTGATGGAGCCCTGATAGATGCGGGCGACGGCCATGCGGCCGAGGAAGTTGTCGTAGGCCAGGTTAAATGGTTGTGCAAGCAGCGGCGCTGTGCCCTGCGAAGCCTCTGGCGAAGTAGGGTTCGCCGCAGGCACCTTCGCCAGTATCAAATCTAGGAGGGGCGAGAGGTCGCTCGCCAGAGCATCCGCCGCGAGGCCCGCCCGCCCTTCGCGGCCGATCGCGTAGACGACCGGGAAGTCCGCCTGCGTGTCGGTCGCCCCGAGCTCGAGGAAGAGCTCGAGCACCTGTTCCTCCGCGCGCGCGGCGTCCGCAGCGGGCTTATCTATCTTGTTGAGGACGAGGATTGGCTTCAAGCCGAGCTCCAAGGACTTCTTGAGGACGAAGCGCGTCTGCGGCATCGGCCCCTCGGCCGCGTCGACGACGAGCAGCACCGAGTCGATCGAGCGCAAGACCCGCTCGACCTCAGAGCCGAAGTCGGCGTGCCCGGGCGTGTCGACGATGTTGATCTTCGTCCCTTTGTATTCGACCGCGGCGTTCTTGGCGTAGATCGTGATCCCCCGCTCGCGCTCGAGCGTGTTGCTGTCCATCGAGACCCCGTCCGCGACCGCGCCGCACTGCTTCAGGATCGCGTCCGTCAGCGTGGTCTTGCCGTGGTCGACGTGCGCGATGATGGCGATGTTCCGGATTTCTTGCATAGAAATAAAAATGGCCGTCGGGCCGATACCCGCATATTGACAGGAATCTAGAAAAAGCGCAAGGTGGCGGCAGATCAACCACAGACATAGGAGGAGAACGGTGCACGAAGTCTTCAATCATCGAGTAGATACCGCCGAAATCGGGATATCGGTACGGACTGGCCGCAGCCTTGCTGAGAAGGGGGCACCAACGGTACACGCTCTTGTCAAACTCCCAAACCTCGACGGCCTCGGCCTTCGTGACAACCAGAAAAAGGAGGTCGTGCACTGGCTCACAGGCAACCGTCTCAAGCTCGGCATGACTGACGCCGAGATCGCGGCATGGCCGGACACCCCATTGCTGACAAGGCGATCTGATCCGGACGAATCGGATCAGGGGACTGCCGTCCTGGTCACTGCATTCGTGAACGCTTTCAGCATCATCCCGAACCTGCCGGATGGTTATCAGCACAACCTCTTCGCCTCGCTGATGCTAGTTCTTGATACCGCCCTCGACTCGCCGGCGCTCGCGGCGATGAGCGACCAGGAAGCGGGGAGGCTCTTCATGGCCATCGTGCCGCACGTCCAGAGAGGCGAGTTTGAGTTCGTCAAATCTGTTCTGAGAAAGATCCTGTCATGGGAGGAATCGAGGAAGTAGAGCGGCCTTCACACCGGCGCGGACGACTATCGTCCGCGCCGATTACGTGCAGTATTCAGTACACGTCGTCGTGGGCGCCGATGTCGAGGAAGATAACGCGATCGCTCTCAAGCGCGAAGACGATACGATACGCCTGCGAGATGCGGGCAGCATACAGACCTTTGAGCGGCCCACGGAGCGCGTGGATGCGCAGACCAGCATGCTCTCCCGTCACGATTCGGTTCGCGACCTCCTCGGCTTTAGTCGCGAACTCCGGATGCTTGTCGACAAAGCTCGCGAGGGCGCGCAAGAATCCCGGCGTGAGGAACTTGCGCCTCATCGCCCGCGCTTCGCGGCGCGGAACATCGCCGCGACAGACGGGTACTCTTTCACCTTCCCCGTTTTGTACTCAAGCACGCTGGCATAGAGTTCGAACTCGCGGCTCTTAGCGAGCGCTTTCTTCGCGTAACGGGCGCTCTCCTGCGCCAACCGTTCGAGCTTCTTGAGCTGCGTCGCGGTAGTCATGCGCCCAGTATACCGCTATAACCCCTTCAGTGCCACTCGCAGTACGCTGGGTTTGTGCCGCAGATTAGCAGTTCATCGAAACCTCGTATGACTGACGTATTCATCGGCATGGACCTGCATCAGCGCACGTCCACGCTCGTGGTGAAGGATAGGGACGGGACGGTACTCGACAAGCGGAAGATCGAGACGACGCCGGAGGCGGTGCGTTCGTATGCCGAAGAATGGATCGGGGCCTCCCTCGCGGTGGAGCCGGTCTCGCAGTGGTACTTCTATGCCGATCTCTTGGAATCGCTCGGTATTGACGTGCACATCGCGCACCCGAGGCGGGTGAAGGCCATCGCCTCGGCCCGTATCAAGACGGATATGATCGACGCCGGAGTGCTCTGCGACTTGCTGCGGGGCAACCTCCTGCCCGAGGCGTATCATGCGCCCAAGGAGGTGCGGGCGTGGAAGGAGCTGGCGCGCTTCCATACCTCGCTCGTGCGGCTCCGGGTGCAGGCCAAGAACAAGGTGCACAGCATCCTCTGGAAGAACGCGCTGGCCGCTCCGTGTGATTTGTGGACGAAGGGCGGCGAACGCTGGCTGGCATCTCTCGCTCTCCCTGAGCCGTTCGGGCGGCACCTCGCGGAGTATCGCGCGCTCATCGGCGAGCTCGACGGGCGGATCAAGGAAGCGGCCAGGGCCGTTGAGGCGGCCGTGGGCGAGAATGAGGGAGCGCGCTTGCTGACGACCATTCCCGGCATCTCGTACCTCTCGGCGCTCACCATCATGGCGGAGGTCGGAACGGTGGAGCGCTTCCCTTCCGCCAAGCAGCTCATGGGATACGCCGGGCTCGTGCCGGCGACGTACTCCTCGGGAGGCGTGACGCGGCACGGCAAGATCATCAAGGCGGGGTCGACGTACTTGCGGTTCGTCCTCGTGGAGGCGGCCCACCACCAGAGCGCCGCCAAGCGGGTGAAGGGCTTCGGGAAGTACTATGCCCGCATCAAGAGCCGCAAAGGCTCCTCTGCCGCCGCAGTGGCCACGGCGCGAAAGCTGTGTGCCGTGGTCTGGAGGGTTCTGAAGGACCAACGTCCGTTCGTGTCCTCCGCTGACTTCGGACAACCGGGGCGCCCACCCTTCGTGCTTCGTCGTTCGGGACGCTGAGTATACCTGTGGGGCCTCGGGTTTCCGCTATGCAGCTTGTGCGTTAAGGCACGGATCGGTACGTGAAATCAGTCTCCTCGCGCCGTGGCCACTGCGGCGGCAATCGCCTGTGCCGGAGCGGAGCGCTCGGCATGTGCTCATTGTACAAAACCCAATGCACATGCGGGGTATTGACGGGGGTTATCGGTAGCACAGTGCGGGATGCGAGAATCGAACTCGCGCCTATTGCTTGGGAAGCAACTATTCTGCCACTAAACTAATCCCGCTCGCTAGAGCCACCCGAACCAGCGGCGCCACCAGCTCTTCTTGACCGGGGGCGTCGAGGAGGCCGGGGGTACCACTACGATAACGCCTTCGCCCGCTTTGGCAACGCCGAAGGCCTCGCGGATCGCCTCGTCCTGCCCGCGCGGGGTCGCGAGTTCGGCGAGGTTCGCCTCGAGCGTCGCTTTGCGCGCCTCGAGCTCCTGGTATTGGCGCTTGGCGTCCTCCTCCTGGCCGATCGCGATCTCGGCCTTCCCCGCGAGGTTCCAGATGAGGGAGGCGAGCCAGAGCGAAGCGACGAGCAAGACCCCGACGATAATCCCCTGCCGCAGATCCTTCGCGCGCATGTCTCGAGTATAGCACTCCTCCTGCCAACGAACATTGACTATCTGTCTTAACAATGTTACTCTTGCGCTAGGACTAGACCTTTACAGAAAAGGAGCAGCCCCATGTGGGACCCTTATGCAGAGTTCGAACGGCACGTGCTGCCGAATGGACTAACCGTGTACGTCGCAGAAGCCCCTAGCAAGGGTTTCGAGATCTTCCGCTTCATCATCCATAGCGGATCTGAAGCCGACCCGGCTGAGAGACCTGGCATGGCACATTTCGTTGAACACCTCGCGAACAAGAACGCTCCTCTGCCTACCATTGAGTTGCGAGACTTCTTCATCGATCTCGGAGGGCGCGCGTATCTCGGCGGAACAAGTTGGAATGGAACCAGCTATGGCTTCACGCTCCCTGTAGACATACGCTCATGCGCACGCGGACTTGAGCTCTTCGGCTCAATGCTGCTCACTGCACGGCTCGAAAAAGGTGTAGAGGAGGAGCGGCGAGTCATCCTCGAAGAATGGAAAGAGGACTACGTTGTGAAAGAGGTGACCTGGGATCCAATCTCGCGTCGACGACAGGCCTTGTACCCGGGCCACCCACTTCACAGTTTTGTCTGCCCTCTGGGCACACCCGAGTCGATCTTGGCCATAACCCATCAGGAGCTGCAGACGCATTACGACCGTTGGTATACGCCCGCAAATATGACCATCGTCGCGCTTGGCGGACTCGCGCCATCCACG
This sequence comes from Patescibacteria group bacterium, assembly GCA_018970465.1. Taxonomy (GTDB): domain Bacteria; phylum Patescibacteriota; class Minisyncoccia; order Phycocordibacterales; family Phycocordibacteraceae; genus C7867-001. The sequence goes on along the minus strand of JAGWWI010000005.1, from coordinate 20,156 downwards.
CTGGTATCGCTTGTGATAGAGAGCGTTTTCGGCACGGGAAAACCCGGGGTACGCCGTCCGGTTCCTGTTCCGTTCGATGCACCCAAGCCAGTGGATACAGGGTTCGTACTGCGACTTAATCCGCACGTTCCGGGATTCCAAAACATGCGATACGTGAGCGCGGCTGCCACGACGATTCCCACGAACCCGGCGGCTATGGAGGTTGCTTGGGAGTTGCTCTCTCAAGAACTATTCGACGAGATTCGGGAGAAGCGACAGTGGACATATGACGTCAGTCCCGTCTGGGAACCACTCGGATCATCCGTCGAATTCCGGGTCCATTGCGAAAATGCAAACCTGTCGGCCGAACACGACTTCGATGGCTGCGTTACTATGTGTATCGAGAGATGCGCTACTCAGACGGCTCGATTCGAAAAGGTCCGGCGGAGGCGCATCGCGGCGAAGCAAATGATCGATCCGAACCATCACCAAATCGTAAACGAATGCGGAGAAAGTCTGGCACATTACCATAGCGTCCGCACACTTGGGGACAAAATCGCGAATCTGGAATCACTCAGTATGCCTGAGGTGCAAGGGGTCCTTGAACGCCTCGCTCCCGAGCGCCGCTTCACAGTACTCATGCGACCCTAACTTGGAAGGCGGCCGGGCAATCTGCCCGGCCGTTCTTTTTTTATATTCTTAGCGATCCGCGTCCTGGACCATCTTCATGAACACGTCGGCGGGGATCTCGACCTTCGCGCCTTCCTGCAATTTCTTCTTGCCCTTCTTCTGCTTCTCGAGGAGCTTCTTCTTGCGGGAGACGTCGCCGCCGTAGAGGTAGCCGGTGACGTCCTTGCGCAAGGCGGAGAGGGACTTCGAGGCGATGATGCGACCCAAGGCCTGCGCCTGGATCTTGGTGACGAAGAGCTGGCGCGGCAGGGTCGCGTAGAGCTTCTCGACGAGCTTCTCCGCCTCGATCTCGACTCGGCGCCGCGCGACGATCTTCGCGAAGGCGGGCACCTCCTCCCCCGCGACGAGGCAGTCGAGGCGCACCACGTCCGCGGGCCGGTTCTCGAGGAGTTCGTACGAGAGCGAGGCGTAGCCCGCCGAGACGTTTTTCAGCGAGTCGAAGAAGCCGCGCATGAGTTCGCGCAACGGCATCTCGGCAGTGAGCTCGATGCGGCCGTCGAGGAGCGTCTCCACTTCTTCGCTCTCAGCTTCGTGCTCATAGAGAAGCGACACGACGGGGCTCATCGCGGAGGACGGCATGATGATCACGACCTTCGCCCATGGCTCCTCGATCATCTGGATGCTCCCGTAGGGCGGGAACTTCGACGGCGTATAGACGGTCTCGCGCGCGCCCGCGGTCGTGGAGACGATGTAGGAGATCGTCGGCGTCGTGACGACGAGCGCGAGGCCCGCCTCGCGCTTCAGGCGCTCGATCACGATCTCGAGGTGGAGGAGCCCCAGGAAGCCGCAGCGGAATCCGCGCCCCAAGACACCCGACGACTCCTCCTCGAACGAGAGCGAGGAGTCGGAGAGGCGCAATCGCGCGAGCGCTTGCCGGAGCTGCGGGAGATCATCCTGGCTCTCCGGATACACGGAGGCCCACACGACCGGCCGCGGCCGGTCGAAGCCGCTTAGGGCCGGCAGCCGGCCGCCCTTCTCTCCCACCGTGTCGCCCACATGCGCGACGCCCGCCTCCTTGATCCCCGTCACGATATAGCCGATCTCGCCCGCAGAGAGCGCTTCGGCAGGCCGCTCTTCGGGCGCGAAGTAGCCGACCTCGAGCGCGGTGAAGCCCGCGTCCGCGGCGCGAAGCGCGAGGGGCTGCCCTTTCTTGAACACTCCGTCGGTGACGCGCACGTAGAGCGTGATGCCGCGGTGGATCGAATACGAGAAGTCGAAGATGACGCCGCGCGCCTCTGCTGGCAAAGTCGGACTTTGCCAATTTTGCGAATTGGCAAAGCCCGACTTTGCCAACTTCGGGGGCGGGACGCGCTCGACGATCGCGTCGAGGAGCGCGTCAACTCCCGCGCCGGTGCGACCCGAGACGGGGAGCACGGTCGCGGCGTCGACGCCGAGCAATTGCGCGAGCTCGGCCGAGACCTCCTCGACGCGCGCCGCTGGCGCGTCGATCTTCGAGACGACGGGGATGATGACGCAGCCGGCGGCCTTCGCCATCTCGAGCGTCGTCAGGGTCTGCGCTTCGACGCCTTGGGTCGAGTCGACCAAGAGCAAGACGCCCTCGACCGCCGAGAGGGCGCGCGAGACCTCATAGGCGAAGTCGATGTGGCCGGGCGTGTCGATCAGGTTGAGGACGTAGTCCTTCCACACCATCCGCACCGGCTGCATCTTTATCGTGATCCCCCGCTCGCGCTCGAGGTCCATCCGGTCGAGCACCTGGTCGCGCATCAAGCGCTCGGGGATGGTCCCGGTGCGCTCCAACATTCTGTCAGCCAATGTGGACTTCCCATGGTCCACGTGGGCCACAATACTGAAGTTCCTGATATTATCGAATCGTCCCATTGCGTCTCCTTTGTACTATGTTTCTCAATACTTTACGAGCATCAGCTCGTCGCTTGCCATGACGCAGGAGCGGGTACAACCGCTTGATCAAAAGTTCGATTGATGACGCCTGATTGACTGAGAGACGCCACACATCCTCCCTCCAGACCCATCCGTAGTCGTTTTCTCCCTTACGGGCTATGGGCAAGAAACGTGTGTGTATCCCCTTCCGCATAAGAAAAGTGTTCATGTCTTGGAGAATGGGCAGATCATAGGCATCTATCTTGAATCGCCCTTTGCCTTGGTTCAGGCCAAATGTCCCTTCCGCATCTATATATCCCGCAGCAAAAGCCCAGAAGCGTTCATCATTCTTCAGAAGCCATTTTCGTATCTCATCAGGATATTTACCAAGCAAGAACTTGAACGACTCATTCAAGTAGCAGGTCTGCTGGAGACTGCGCGCATTACGCGACGTGATTACCATGCCGTATCTCTTAAACAAAGAATTGAAGAGATGTGCTTGCGGTAACAAAGTCGTATGGCTGCGCACCACGAGGGTTTCTGATTTGCCTTTCGGCATGTATACGTTCAGATCACCGTAGCGAAAGCCCAGCATATGCGCCTTATCTAAATGCGTCCCTGCAAAATCATGGCGCGGATATTTTGTCTGCGCTGCACTTTTTGTCCGAAGCGTCATGTGCGCCTCTCGTATGCGAGTACGGACGGTTACGGCATCGCAGCCGTACCGGAGTCCTATGGCCCGCGGTGACAAACGCTTAACGACGTACAACTGATGTAGGACTGAGGCCGGTATGAGGATTTTCGCGCGAGCCACGCATATATCTTACCATCCACTCGTGGTCTAGTTGCGCTATTATACAGAAGTTAAGATTTGTACAAAAAGAACACGTCCGACTTCCCTCCCTCGATAAACTTGCCGGATGGGACGAGGCGGAGCAGTTCGCTGCGGAGCTCCTGCTCGAACTCGTCAGCGCGGTCGCCAAAGAGCCGCTTGGTAGCGTACGAGGTCGAATAGAGGAAGCCGACTATCTCATCAATGGTGCGCTCTGTCTCGTACGGATACTCTTTAAACTCAAAGGTTTTAAAGGGCGACCCGGCAATAAGCTTCTCAAACGGTCGCTTCTCGGGGATAAACTCCTTATGCAAATGGTCACCCGCGCGGCGCTCCTCGCCGAGATATTTGATAATCAGTTCCTTTCGCTTCATCTTCCAATCCTCGGTCTTGCTCTTGCCCCGCACGGGCGAGGTGTCGCCGATAATGACCATGCCGCCGCCCTGCTCCGTAATCTCGTAGACTTTCTCAAACACAGTAGGCTGATTCATCCAGTGGAACGAGACGCCGATCGTGGTGAGCCGCACAGGGCCATAGCTCGGGTCTACCTCCTCGGCTCTCCCCTCGCACCACTCGATGTTCGCAACGCCCTCACGCTTGGCGCGTTCCTTGGCCTCTGCGAGCATCTCCGCGCTCGGGTCGAGGCCGATAACGCTCTCAAAATGTGTGGCGAGCGGAACTGCGAGCTCGCCGGTGCCACAGCCGAGATCGAGCAAACGGCCATGGCCATTGAGGTCGTAATAAGCGACGATGTCGTCAAAAATCTCCGGCAGGTATGGCCGCCGATAGCGTGCGTAGTACCACGCTGTGCCTTTGAAAAGACTTGCAGCATCAGGCATATGCTACGCCTCAGGTTGGCTCTTCGCCCGAGGGCGGCAGCACCGCACGGATAGGCGCCCTGCGGCGGAGCGATCCGAGGATGTCGAGGAGCTCCTGGTTGCGGAGCGCGAGGAGGACGAGCACTCCGGCAAGGAGCCCGGCCGCACCCGCTGCAGCGCCGTGCGCGAATACGATCGCGGTCTTCGTCAGAGACTCGAGCGAGCCGAGGCCGGCGAGGACCGCGTAGGCCGCCGCCCCGGCCGCGAGCGCCGCGACGACGCCCTCGAGAAGGGGCCGCGCGAGGCTCGATGCGAGACCCGGCGCCGCGCTCCGGAGCGCGGCGAGGGACGCCGCCGCGAGGAAGAACTCGCCCACGGTCGAAGCGAACGCGAGCGAGAGGACGAGCCCGCCCGGGACAGCATCGACCCGGAGGAGACGTTCGAGCCACAGAGCGACGACTCCCCCGGGGCCCGCCGCGACGAAGGCGAGCCCGATCGCGCTCGCGAACAACGCGCCCCCGAGCTGATAGAGGAACGGGCGCCACGACTGCTTCACCGCGTAGAGCGCGCGCGAGAAGAGGAGCACGAGGCCCTGCGCGACAAGGCCCGCGACGAATATCGCGAGCAAGGCGGCCGTGAGCCGCGTCGCGTCCCACCCGAAGGCGCCCGTCCCGAGAACGGCGCGGACGATATAGGCGCGCAATACGATGACGAGCCCCAAGGCGAGCATCGACCAGAGGATGATGTGCCGCGCGCTCCCCGAGAGGACGCGCGTGAACGCCTCGCGGTCGCTCGCGGCGTGCCGCGAGAGGGCCGGGAACGCCGCGACCGCGTAGGACCCGCCGATGAGGGAGAGCGGCACGTTCTCCAAGTTCCCCGCGAGGGTGAAGACGGAGACCGCGCCGGCGCCAAGCGCGGCGGCAAGGGTCGTGAGGTAGAGAAGCGCGAAGGAGTCCATCGCGAGCGCCAAGGAGCGCGGAACCGAGTCGCGGACGACGGAGCGGATCACTGCGACGCGCGGGAGGACGAGGCGCACGCGGACGCCCGCGCGCGCGAGCGACGGGATGTTCGTCGTCACGTAGAGCACGGCGCCGAGGACGACGCCCGCGCCGATCCCTGGGAGCCCCCAGATCGGATAGAGGAGGACGGCGCCCGCGATGATCCCGAGATTGTAGACGACAGGCGCGAGCGCGAAGAGGAAGAATTGCCGCTCGACCTGCGTCACGCTCCCCAAGACGCCCGAGAGGCCGAGGAGGAGGGGCTGCACGAGGAGAATCCGCGCCAGGAGAACGAACGGGCCGTAGTCGGGCTCCGCCGCGAACTGCGGGTAGAGGACCCGGAGCACCGCTGGCATGAAGAGCGCGAGGAGAAGGCAGAGCGCGCCGCCCGCGATGAGGAGGAAGGATGCCGTCTCGGAGAGGAACGCGCCCGCCTCCTCCCGCGAGATGCCCGTGATGCGGGGGATGAGCACGTACGCCGAGACGAGCGAGGAGACGAGCGCGAAGACGAGATCGGGGATGCGGAAGGCGGCGTAGTAGAGGTCGAGGACGTGCCCCGCGCCGAAGAAGTGCGCGAAGGTGCGGTCGCGCAAGAGGGCCAAGGCCTGCGACGCGAGCGTGAGGCCGGCAAGCAAGTACGCGGCCTGATGCAGGCCGCGTACTGGAGCACTGATTCGTTCGAGGAGGCGCTTGACCATTCCCTCTAGGATACCCTTAGGGAGCTACTGCGGTCGAGGTCGCCGCGTTCCCGGCTGCTGGGGCGCCAGTCGGCGACGAGAGCTTCAAGAGATTCGCCGGGAACGGGTTCTGATTCTTGTCGAGGGCAGCCATCGCGCTCGCGACCGCCGCGGCGTTATCGGCCGAGAGCCCCGCGATCGCTTCAAGCTGCGCCTTCGCCTCGGCATACTGCTTCCCCTCGGCGAGGACCGCCGCGAGGAAGTAGCGCGCGTTCGCGAAGGTCGGCTCCGCGGTGACCGCAGCATTCAAGGCGGCCGCCGCATTCGCAAGGTCGCCCGAGGCGGCCTCGAGGACGCCGAGCTCGAAGAGCACGTTCGGATCGTTCGGGGTGAAGTAGGCTGCCGCCTGCGCCGCCGAGAGCGCGTCCTTGACGTTGCCGTCGGCGACGAGGACCTGCGTGAGGAGCACGATCGCATTCGTGTAGTCGTTCTTCAGGGTGATCGCCTGTTTGAGGTCGGTCTCGGCGGACTTCAGATCCTTGTTCGCGAGGTCAAGCTGCGCAAGCGCGTAGTAGAGCTGCGGATCGGTCGGCGAGAGCGCGATTGCCTTCTGGTACGCGTCCTTCGCCGAGGCATAGGCCCCCGAGACCCCGAGCGGCACCGCTTCGGCGTAGAGATTCCCGAGCGCGATCCAGGCTTGGTAGTCGGCGGGGGACGCCTTCGTCGCTGCGAGCGCGGCGGCGATCCCGGCCGAGATCGTCGACTGGAAGAGCTGCTGCGCGTTCGCCGCGGGCGAGGAGCTCGAGACAATCGCGGCGAGCTTAGCGTTCGCCACGAGCGCCTGGAGCGTGTACGCATCCGCAAGGGGCGCGAAGGAGATCGCGGCAGCAGCGTCGTTTGCGGCGGCATCGAGATTGCCCGCCGCATACGCAGCATTGCCGCGCGCAAGCTCCGAGACCGCGAGCGAGCGCTCGACGAGGGCGTACGCGACGCCGACCGATCCGAGAAGGAGGAGCGTCAGCGCGAAGACGACCACGAAGCCGAGGCGCGGCGCCCGCGCGAAGACGACGCCCCACTGCCGCGCGCCGCGCGCGTAGCGCGCGGCCGAGGCGAAGAGCCCGAGCGCGAGGAAGGCGAGGCCGAGCACGACCGGGCCAGGCAGATTGAGGAAGGCGAAGGTGAGGAGATACGCCCCGCCGACGAAGGACGCGATCGCGACATACTGCACGGTCGGGTCCTCGGGCGCCCGCGCGACGAGCGTGCGGATGCCGTAGACAAGGAAGAGCGCGATGAGCGCGAGCCAGGCCAAGGCGCCCGCGAGCCCGGTCGTCACCGCCGAGGTCGGGATGAAGCCGATGCCGGAGGTGAAGTTCACGTTCCAGAACGGCGTCGCGTTAAGCGAGGCGCCGCGCCCCTTGAGCCAGGCGGCGCCGAAGGTGTCGGGCCCCGAGCCGAAGATGGGCGACGCGCTCCAGACCTGCCGGCCGACGCCAAGCGTCGCCTGCCAGGAGGGGCGCACGTCGAGCCCGCCCGTGTGGAGGGCGCCTGCGAGCGCGCTTCCCAGATTCCCGCCGATAATGAAGAAGAGCGCAACGACGAGCACCACCAAGGGCGCGAGGAAGGAACGCCCATGCTCGGGCGCCTCCGCAACGGCGGACTCGGTCACGCTCGCGACCTCATCGAGATCGCCCTCAGCGAAGGAGCCTGGCCGGCGCGCCATGATCGCCTCGACGAAGAGCCCGAGCGCGACGAGCGCGACGAGGATGAGCACGAGCTGGATGTTGAAGACGACTGCGAGGACAAGCGCTGCGCCGCCCGTCGCGAAGAGGTACTGGCGCGCGCGCGCGGTAAGAGCGAGGAAGCGGAGCGCGAGGAGGACGGAGATCACGATGAGCCCCAGGACGACCGCGAGATCCTTGCCGGAGCCGAGGAGCGTCAAGGAGGGCGAGACGAGCGACGGCGCGATCTCGCCAAGCAGGAGCAGGAGCGCCGAGAGCGCGACGAGCGCGCCCGCGGCGAGCGCAAAGACGCGCAAGAACGCCTGATAGTGGTCATTCCGCCGCACGACGAGCGCCGCGAGCGTCCCGAGCGCCGCGAGCATCGCGATGAACCCGAGCGTATCCTCGTCGAGCGCGGTGCCCCATGTGGCATTCGCGAACGAGCCGCCGGCGAAGACGGCCGAGAGCAGGTACGCGAGCGCCGGGAGCCAGAGCGCGGCCAAGAGGAGCGCGGGCGGGAAGATGATGTTCCCCCGCGACAAGCGCGCGAGGATCCAGACAGCAAGCGTCACGAGCACGCCCGCGGCAAGCAAGAAGCTCTTGGTCGGTAGCGTGGGGAATGCGACAGCGGGGATGATGAGGACCGCTGCGATGATAATGGTTGCGCACAAGGCCCAGACGCTCGCCCATTCTAGGGAGAAGCGCCGAGCCGCAGATGATTGCGGAGGCATTTCTTATGTCTCGTTAATCTGATAATGAGCGAACTCTTGCACTATAGCGCCCGTTTGAGCGCCCGCTCGCGCTTCTCCACACCTTACGCGGAGCGGAATGTGTGGTATGATGCGAACGGCCCTGGCTAGGCGATCGCCCTCCGGTTTCGGCCGGAGGGAGGAAAGTCCGGACATGCCCTCTTCGGAGGAGAACGGTAGCAGGTAACGCCTGCCGTCGGTAACGATAGAGGTGCGAACAGAGACGAGCTCGCCTTCGGGCGAGGTGAAACGGCAAAATCCTTACCCGCATGCAAGGCCGTGCTCCGCGCAAGCGGAGAGTGCCGCTCGATCCCGCGCGCGAGCGCGGGACCAGATAAATGATCGCCCACGACAGAATCCGGCTTATCGGCCAGAGCCACCAAAATCAAGAACCCCCGCTCACGCGGGGGTTCTTGATGTGCGCCCAGAGCTACTCGATCTCGCAGGTGCCGCCGGCGCAGGCGAGCTCGCGCTTCTGCTCGGTCTCGTCCGTGCGCTCGTACTGCAGGAGCCGCGCGTAGTCGATCTTGGGGAAGGTGCGCGCGAGCTCCTCGTAGCGCTCCTTCGTCACCTCCTCCATCGGCGCGAGGCGATATACGTGCGAGGAGCGCGGGAGGAAGGAGAGGCCGCCCACGATGCCCCAGTTCGCATAGACCCAGTTGGCGACCGCGATCCACTCGTCGTCGCCCACCGAGATGGTGACGGAGGGGTTGTGCTCGGTGTAGTGCTCCTTGACCGTCTTCCAGTGCTCGAGCTGGTCCAATGCAGAGATGTCGTCCTTGCAGATCGCGCCGTCAGGCGCCTTCATCGGGAACTCGAGCACGAAGGTATTCGCCGTCTCCTCCTGCTGCCCAACTTCGGGGTGATACGGCACACCCGATTCGCGCATGAGCTTGAAGAGGGAGTCGGTCGCGCTGATGCGGATGCGCTGGATGTAGTAGGGCGCGTGGCGCGCGTGCATGCCGCTCGCGACGTTCAGCGTCTTCGAGACCGTGCCCGATGGCTTCACGCAGGTGATCGCGGTCGACTGGTTCACGCCGAAGCGCTCCGCGTACTTCTTGTTGACCTTCACCGTCTCGGCGCGCATCGCCGCAAGATTCCCCGCGTCGCGCGCGGCCTTCGAGTCCCACTGCCCCGTCACCGAGACGCCGAGGAGGCGCTCCGTCTCGCAGTTTTCCTGCCACTCCTTCGAGAGGTACGGGAGCGCGGTCAGGGTGGACTGGTAGGTGCCGAGGATGGTCGCGAGGCGCGCTTTGCGGACGAGGCTCTCCCGGGTGTCGTCGTGGCGCGCGATGACCTCCGTCAGGTTGCAGAACTGCTTCGACTTGAGGACGATCTCGCCGCACGGGTTCGTACCCGCAGGGCCCGCCACCCGGCCGTTCTCGATGTAGCCGGTCGCCTCCCAGACCTTCCGCCGGCGCTCCGGGAGCTGCGTCATGAGCCCGCCGCGGTTGAAGATGCCGCGCTCGCCCGAGCGGCTCTTCATGAGCGCGACCCACTCGTCCATGAACTCCTCGTTGGTCGGCTTCTCCATATAGACCGCGGAGTTGTTCGCGATCGAGCGATGCGGGTCGGAGAGGAAGAACTGGCCCTTCTTGGCGTCGCGGAGGAGCTCGTCGTCGAGATCGGAGAGGGAGATCATCGCCGAACGGCGCACGCCGCCCGCGACCACGCACTCGCCGATCTTGCAGATGATGTCGTGCACGTCGATCGTGCGGAGCCGCCGCCCCGGCCGCGCCATGATCCGCTCGCGTGCGAAGGAGAGCAGCGAGCGCAGGGGCTCGGGGCCCGAGGCCTTGCCGCCCATCGTCTTCAAGCGCGCGCCCGCGGGGCGGATCTGCGAGAGGTCGAAGCTCACATCCTTGCCGCCGTACCAAGCGCGGAGCCCGAGGGTCAACGCGTCGCACCAGCCCTCCTTGCTGTCCGCGACGACATGCGTGCCGAGGTGCTCGCCTGTCTGGCCCTTGATCTGCGGGAGCTGCTCGACGTTCGCGCTCTCGACGGAGTAGCCGATGCCGGTGCCGCACATCGAGATGTACATGATCTCGGCGAAGTCTTCGAGCTTCGCGGGCGCGATGTAGGAGCAGTTGTAGGCGCAGACGTTCGACTTCCTGGCCGCGTCGCCCGCGAACTGCATGAGGCGCATCGAGGGCATCACCTGCTGCCGAAGGATCGCCTCGCGGAGCTCTGCGTACTCCTTCTCCGTAAGCTTATCGCCCAGGTTCTCGCGCATGAAGCCCATGTAGCGATCTACCGTCTCGATCCACGTCTCGCGCCGCCCTTCCGCGGGGATCCACTTGGCGTAGGTGCGCAGGTAGACGAACTCGCCGAGCTCGTTCCCGAGGAAGTACTTCTTGCTCTCCTCCGCGAGCTTGCGGACGTGCTCGGGCACCTCGACGCGGGTGGAGCGCAGCTGCGCCCGCTTGTCGCGGTAGAGGATGTAGGCCTTCGCCGCCGCGACGTAGTCATTAATAATGAGGTGCTTCTCGACGGAATCCTGGATGCCCTCGACGGTCGGGAGGAAGGTCTTGTACTTCTTCGCGAAGCGCGAGAGTTCGCCCGCGACCTGGTGCGCGACGAGGATGGCGTCCTCTTTGGTGCCATTGTCTGCGGCGGCCATCGCCTTCTCGATCGCGGCGACGATCTTGTCGAAGTCGAAGGGCGCGAGCCGCCCGTCGCGCTTCTCGATCTGCGGGACGGTCGCGCGGTAGCGCAGGGTCTCGGCCGAAGCGGGCGGCTCTGCCTTCTTCGCGGCAGCGGGCGCAGCGAGCGGCCGCTTCGCGGGAGCGGACTTGGCGCGGACGGGAGCTTTCATCACTTTGGGCATAGGCGTGGCGGACCTTATCGCACCTGGATAAATGCGCACAAGGCGACGTGCGTTACCCCTAGTCTACACCGCGCGGCGCGCGCGCCGATGAAGCGCCCGCGGCGCCGAGGTGTGGAAAACTAAAATGAATTGCGTTCTCCCGAAAGTATTTCGGAAATCATTGCGCCGTCGGCAGCGCGCCCCGAGCGAAGTCGAGGGGCGTCCCGGTCGCGACCGCGTGCGCGCGAGCGAAGCCGGCGGCGGTCTCTAGGACATAGCGCGCCGGCGCCGCGGGATAAAAGACGTTGGGGAATGTCGAGGTCGCGACGTCTGCAGCGACCGAGACGACGCGCCCTTCGTCGTCGAGCCAGAAGATGTCGAGCGGCACCTGCGTGCCCTTCATCCAGAAGCCGTAGGAGCCGTCCTGCGGGAAGACGAACAGCATGCCGTAGCCTTCTGGGACATCTGCCCGCCCGCCGAGACCCAGCTCCCGCTCGGGCTCCGTTGTCGCATAGTCGAGCCTCAAGGACACACCGCCAAACTCGACCGCGCCTTGCGCGTGCGGCGATGTCCGATAGAGCCAGATTCCGCCGAGCATGACCAGAGCCGTGACTACCGAGAGCCCGATAAGCCGTCGTTCATCCATCCGCCTAAGTATACGAAATAGCCCAAGAGCGCAATGTGCGGAGAGGGCGGGATTCGAACCCGCGAGACAGTTTCCCGCCTGCCGCCTTTCCAAGGCGGTGCTTTCGACCACTCAGCCACCTCTCCATTTTTTATACACACCCGAGATACGGTCGTTCGATGTCCCAAATATCTCTAAGTATGCTGCGACGGCCGCTTGCCTATAGAGATAGATATTCCGGCATCTTTTATCAATATGCGCCACAATGCCATTTTTTTCAAACGCGCTGGCGACTTGTTGTAAAAGCGTCGGTGATGCGCTCGAATAACAGAGGCCGAGATTCCTATACATTTTCCCGCGCACGGCATGTCTGTGAATGAACAGGCATCCATCAGTATCGACCAACCCCCGCACACACGCTCTCTGGAGTATGGGGTCTGCAAGGATCCACCCGGGCATAGCGAGGCCCTGGGCGAGTTTGTTGCCACGACAAAGGCCCTTGGAGACCAGGAAATCTACCACCGTCGTGCTGGCCAGAGAAAGGACGAGCGCTTGGCGCCCCTTGCGCTTACGCATGGCGGGCGCGATGCCGAAAAGCTCTAGGCACAGCGCGTGGATGTACGCTGCATACGCCGCGTCGGCAATCGCATTTATCGTAATGGTTGCCTGCCATGAATTATTTATGCCTCCATCCCCCATCATGATACCGATGAATTCTGCAAGCCGGGCGGATGGTTGGGGTAGCCGTACTTCCTTTCGGTGGCTTTTCTTTGGGAAATTGAGCGAAGCTATAAGCGCCACTTCATATATCCTAGCATTTGGCCTAGTGCCACTTAGCGCTAACGAGCGTGCTCATTCAAAAATTACCCCCTATTCTCTATCGTCCTTCACCAATTCACCTGCCGTTAATCGGCCGGCCGGTAGAGTGGCGGGCGATGACCACGAAACAAGTAGTCTCGGGTCTCGGCGCGCTCGCCGCAGCGGCACTCTTTACCCTAAGCAGTGCAGTGCCAATCGCGGCCGCAGATACGGCAACAACGACAAGTTCAAGTTCGGCTTCATCTACGGCTCCGGCCTATTGCCCAAGCATGGAGACGGCGTCTTCAAGCGGCGGCTACGCCGTCGCGACCGACATGTCCGACTATACCGAGGGCATGGCAGTATCCTTCTGCCTCACCGACGCGACGGGGACGCCGCTGACGATGGCGGGGACGCACCCGTGGCAGATCACGGACGCCTCCGGGACGCCGGTATTCACGCCCGCAGCCGGGACGCTTGACGAGAACGCGTCCTCGACAACCTTCTTCGCCGATATGTGGGACGGGAGCACGACGGACGCCTCGAGTTCGCCCGTCGCGGCAGGCGGCTATCGCGTCGTCTTCCCGGGTCTCGCCGGCTCCCCCTTCGCGAGCTTCACCATAGCAGCGGCGGGCGGGACGGGCACGACGACGGCGACCTCGACCGGCTCGGGCACCGGCACGACGACGCCCCCTTCTGATCTCGACAATCTGGTCGCGCAGCTCCAAAGCCTCGCGAATACCTATCCCTCGTTCGCGGGCGTGCTGCAGGGGCTCATCAACGAACTCCTCGGCCCGGGCTCGACGACGACCGGCAGCGGTTCGCCGCAGGAGGCAGCGATGATCGACCAGAACGGCGGGACCTTCTCGGCGGGCGGGTCGATCGACTTCGGCGGGCATAACTTCGGCCACGAGGAGCAGGTCTCGGTAATGCTCGACGGGCAGCAGGTCGCTTCGGCGCACGCCGACGGCGGCGGCAACTTCTCGACGGGCTCCTTGTCGCTCCCGACGACGCCCGGCACCTACACCTACACGTTCACGGGCGCGGCGGCGGGCGACTCCGCAAGCGCGACGATCACGGTAGAATAGCGTAGGCGAATAGATGCAGAAACCGCCGCGGCCAAAGGCCGCGGCGGTTTCTCTTGTATTCACCATTTCACCCAGATAACTCCCCGCGGGGCTACGGGCCGCAGCTGCGGGGGCGCCAAGCGGTTAGAGGAGAGAGTTTTTTCTCACGCCCGCCGCCCCGCACCAGCCACAGCCCACAGCCCCGCAGGGGCTTATCAGGGATCGCCCATCCCCCTCTTGAATTCACCATTGCCATGATGCGCTCAAAAGGAGCGGCGATTATCCGGAGACAATCGCCACTGAGTGGTGTTTTGGAGACCTGGGCGCTATAGATGACTTTATCGACGCGCTGTGTCTCTCCAGGGACACTGAACCCTACCCTAGATTCGATATGGCGGGATTTTCCATATCTATCCCAGGAGGCGGTTTGATAAGGCACTCGCCCCACCCCTGGAACTGGTACTGTCATCGAAACAATTTTTCTCCCCTCAGGACCCACCGCGAATTCCCATCGCAATGGGCCCAGTCAGGGAGGCGAACGCATGGGTTGAACCACACGCTCGCCCCAAGAGATTGTCAGATGGTCTGGGGCAGTAATACCCAGTCGGGCACTCCCCCAAGCCACCGTATGAGCGCCCAGTCGTCGGGCGTAGTGTCTTCATCAACACCCCCTGGCGCAGCGCCCGAAGGGTAGTCTCCCTTCTGTACAGGGACAGCCCCCTGCCGCAAAGCAACGATCAGCGCCGCTCTTGTGAGGAGCGGGACGGGGATCGCAAGTCTCCGATCCCCCCAGATCAGGCTGAGAAGATCGTAGTAGGCCCCTTCGTCCCGGTAATCGTTATCGGTCTCATATTTAATTTCTATGAGAGAGCGATCTTCGAAATCGCTCGAATCCACCTTCGAGATTTCTGGACCCCCACACATCCAGTCGAAAATGATTGCGAACACGGCGTTCGCAACCTCGAAGTCTTTCGTCCGCCGCGCAGCACAGCCAACGTCGAACAACAGATTGATCATTTTGTTTGCCGCCCACGGCGGCCCTTCTGTGTACCTCGATGACTCCACCGCCATCGGGAGAGGATTGCACATCCCCTCTTGAATTCTCCAACCGCGGCTGAAGCGCTCAAGATGGGACACCGGCAGAGCCGATGCCTTTCCAAGACCGTGTGAGCGGAGGTCTCGTGTCCGCCCGCGAGCGCGCTGCCGCGCTCGCGGATGAAAGAACGTGCCCAAGAGCGGAGTCACCCGTCCATCGGGCTTCTCCCCAGACGTCTCTTATTGTAGGGACTGTCTGGGTTTAGACGATCTCGCACATCCTTTTCTCCCAGGATGTACGAGACCACCAGTTCCGTGGCCTCCCGGGCAAAGTACTCGGGAAACCATGCTGCCGTCATTACGGCAGCATGGGGGTACCCTGCCCCGGAGCCGGCTATCGCGGAGACCGCCAGCGCAGCTGGCGACCACCACCCGCCGTGGGACGTCGCTTCGGCGTCCCACCAGGGGAGGAAGACATCCTTGTAGGCATTTTCGGCCCCCCGTTCGAGGGAGTACCAGTACGTGTCTACGTAGACACGTACTGCGGTAGAGACGGGGTCGTCTCTACCGCATATCAGGGCTCTCAAAGTCCTGAAGTCGTGGTCCTCCATTTTACTCCCCCATCCGAGTGACCGCGATCTGTGCGGCCGCATTCGCGGTTTCCTGCGAATGCGGGTGGCCGGTCACGATGATCCAGCGACGCTTGCCGCCGGACTCCTCCTCGAATATCGCCCCATAGCGGGGCGACAGGCAGTCTAGAGGATGCTGGGGAGCATCCTCTTCGTTCCTCACGCCCGCCCAGCGAGTGAATACGATCTCCAGGTGGATCTGGAGGTAATTCACTACCTCCAACGGCGTGTGCGCCGGGCACATGACCCGGTCGCCATTCCCTTGGACGGTCCCGATTACTCGGGACCCTTTCCATTGCTCGCCGAGGCCGGCGAGGCCGATCCAGGTCACATCCGGGGCCAAATCCATGGCCCGGACGGTCAGGCACCACGGATCGAAATGATCCGTGCCCTGAATTGAACCAGCCGAACCTATCTTACGAATCTGCATCTTGCGCTCCTTGCCGCTCGCAGCGACTTCGAGGTTATGTGGCTCGCAGCCACGCCTGCCCGAAGGCAGACAGGGAGTTGCACCATGCAATCTCCCTTCTTGAATCCGCGATCGCATGATCGTGTGCTCAAGAAGGGGCGCCGCGTAGCGGCGCCAAGTTTGGCCTGTATGATGGACAGGGGGTCATAATCGCTTGGGACCATGCCCTATCGGCCAGAGGTATGGGAACATGGTTCCTCCTTCGTCTTGTGGTTTGCTGCGGTATGCGCCCCGCAGCGACGTTTCCCCGACACGTGCAGCTGCCGGCGCTGAGAGCCACTTGTATCCCCGCGCCGCTCTGGCGCTCGAATTCAAAGCATGTTTCCTTCTCCCCTCAGGGTCCACCGCGAATTCCCATCGCAATGGGCCCAGTCAGGGAGGCGAGCGCGTTGGTTGAATCACGCGCTCGCCCCGAGATTTTATAGCCAGGCAATCTCAGCCTGTTAAAGAACCACATACTGCGGCAAGCGGACGATCCGAGAGGGCGTAATGCCCTCCCGCTCGATCGCCGCGAGCGTTAGCTCTGCTCGCCGCGCACTGCCGGCGACGCCGAAATCTACGAAGATTTCGGCGTCGCCCGAGTCGCCGTGCGTTACCCGCACGGCACTTCCCATTGAGGTGACCACCGCCAGGTGGACCACCCCGTTCTTCTCGACCTCCGCCGTGACGGCGGCGGCCCACTCGCAGCGCGGCACCGCCGCCTGTAAAGCGTCTCGGACCGCCCGGAGGCTGCCGTTGCCCACGGCGGCGGCGGCAACCGCCGATGCGATGCGGCGCCGGAGCGCCTCGTCGGCGTGGCGGGCGCATGACCCGCCGCCGCCGAGCGACCCGAACGCCTCGGCAACCGCGTACAACGCGGTCTCGAGGCCGTCTTGACCTGCGAATCGCATGAAAATACCACGGATCTTCGTCATCGTCATTTCTCGCGTCCTTCGCCCCATTAGGGCACTATGGAACCGCGCGGCGCTCTGGCCCATCGCGACTCCTGTTGAACATTACCGCGCTCCTCGTTGCGAGGTACACGCGGGCCGTAATCCGCTCTCTTGCGGTAGGTCGGAGAGGATGCAAAAACACTCGCCGGGCACAAGGGCCCCTTAGGTCACCAGACCAACGAGAGGCGTCCTCCCCTCTTGAATTCACCATTCGAAAATGATGCGCTCAAGATGGGGCGCCGACCGAGGTCGACGCCATCCGAGACCATGTAAGCGGAGGTCTCGCTCCGCCCGCGAGCGCATTGCCGCGCTCGCGGGCGAAAGAACTTGTCCTGCTTGAGGTCGGGGTTAATCGCGGTGGCCCCCCAGATGGCCGAGGTCCTCCAACCGCCCGCGCTCTGCCGGCCGGTTGATGTGGTAGCCACCAAACGGCACGTGGGTGCCGTTGGCCACGGCCGCTTCGTACGCGGCTACGTCTGCCGCCGCCTGATGCTTGGCAGCGTCGGCAGCCTCGAGGCTGCCGTAGATGCGGGTCTCGACGAGTTCCGTCCAGGCCTCGGCAAAGCCGACCTGGGCCGCCCGAGCCAAGACGGCTCCGAGCTCGTCCGTGGTGACGGGCACGAGGTCAAGCCGGTCACCCGTAGTCATCGATGCCCCGTCAGGCGTTTCCGTGAGAGTGTAGCGGATGCTGTCCGCTACCTCCTCTTCCCCAAAACCAGCCGTGATGCAAGCGGCCCGAATTTCTTCTATCTTCATTACTCACACTCCCGATTTAGCCGCGTGCGCCTTGCGCACCCCACGGCTTGTTGCACGTAGCCAAGCAGCGACCATCGCTCGCCTGGCCAATGAGGTCCTCCACTTCGCCGGAAGAAAAAGGCGTTGAACGGGAATGTGCTTGCACACATTCCTTTTGAATCCACGATCACGTTGTATGATCCTGTGCTCAAAAGGCATGGGGATTTATAGTCAGGCTCCCCATCAGGCCCTTAGAAAGAACTATGAGACGACCGTCCAGAGGCCGAAGACGAAGGTCGCTCGCGCGATCTCCTCTTCGGTATACTCGTGACGATTTTCCTCGAGCCGAGGCAGGCCGCGAACGCTCATGACGACGACTTCGTCGCCGGCCTTGAGCGAGACCATCTGTGCTTTTTCGGGCACCGGGATCTCGAGGCCGAATCGGCGACGCGCCGCATCGAGGCTCGTCCGGTGCTGCGGATTGCAGCACGAGACAAACGGTTCGGCGAGAAGGCTCGTAACCTCCTCAACCGAAAGCGCCCGGCGAACGGCGTTGCAACCGGACGGGAACATCCCGTCGGCGATCGCGAAGCCGAAGTACCGAGCCCCTGCCGAGATGTCCTCGACGGGCTGGACGCCTGGTACGCCCTTTTCGTAGGGCGCGACCCGGAGCGCCTGGGCATCCGCCCAGGCATCCGCGAAAGTTGCACGGGCCTGCGCGGCCCAGGCGATCCCGGCGCCCTCGGCCATGTCGATGGTCAGCATGCCTTTGAACATTTCGAACTCCATCTCTAACCGTGTGCCCACAGGCATCCATACGGCTTGTTGAACATAACCAGACAGCGACCATCGCTCGTCTGGGAAGAAGTTCAGGTTCATGTGCTTGCGCACATTCCCCTCTTGAACCCATCATACGCGATGATGAACTCAAGAGGGGCGGCGACAACAACGATAACCAATCGCTGCCTCGCCACTCTCGCGGAGAATTGACTTGGGAGCTCTGCTCTCCCGAAATACGCTACTCTTCTTCGGCCACCAAGAAGTCAGCGGCCCCACGGACTGCGGCGAACGCCAACCGGCGTTCGAACGTCGCCTGGCGGCGATCGAACGTGTCCAGTGACCGCCCGTCTGGCGAGGCGCCATGCGCGACCAAAAACTTGGTCGCCTGGGCTTCGAGCTGACGGGACGTATGAGTGCTAATCTGCAGCATTTTTGTTTCCTCTCTTTTTCCGCCGGAGCGGGCACGGGTCACGACATGTGAGCCCTCCTTCCAGCACGATGGCGGCGAGTGCGCGGTAGTGTCGGCAACCTCGCGCGGCCATCCTGCCGGAGAAGAGGAATTACATTGCGGTCGTCCCTTGCGGGAGCATTGTTCCGCGTACTCCTGTTCTGCCTATGCGTGTGTCAAGCGTCTTCCCCTTCTGCGAGGACATTTTTGCCGGCGAGGGTGGTTTACGTCCTCCCCGGCAACCGATGTCCTCACTGTGCCCTGCCATAGCCTTGTGCGACGACGGGCTGACCTCGGATGTACACCTCTCTTTCTCTGAGAGAAGGCGGTGGCGACGCAATCAATATGCTGCTCTCGCCGACCGGCTTCTACCAACGAAAAAGGCGACTAGCTCTCGAGGAGAGCCAATCGCCTGTTCTGGACCGATTGGTTGCGTTGAGGGCCGTTCGGCCGCTCAAGACTCTCTCCTCTAAAGATTGTCTTCTTCTCCCGCTTCCAAGGATCAACTATCGAATGCCAGCAGTATACATGACCCGCAGACTTTGTCAAGCCCTCGTAATGGTTCAATACCTTGGAATCACCCAAGGCATATGGCATACACAACCAATGAAAAACTTCCCGAGGTACGCAGGAAAGCGAGAGAGCTGTTGAAACAGGGCTGGTCGACCAGAAAGGTCGCCCGGCACCTGGGATACACCCAAGGTGCGATCGTGAAGTGGAGTCATCGCACGACCGCAGACACCCTGTCACCAGTGCCAAAGAAATCTCCTCGGGCGATGTCCCCGGAGCTGCGCGCAAAGATCATCGCCAAGCGTCTCGAGGTCAGGCGCTGTGCCATCGTGGTACATGCACTCTTGAAGCGAGAAGAGGTGGTTGTCTCGCTCTCATCGGTCAAGCGTATCATCAGCACGTACTGTGCACCGCTCAAGCGCAAGAGTGCCTGGGCGAAGACGAGGAGGTACCCACCACGCCCGGAAGCCGACCATCCTGGAGCACTGGTGGAGATGGATACGGTTCACTTTTTTGGTGCAGACGGTGTCAAACGATATGTCTATACAGCTCTCGATGTGTACTCCCGCACGGGATACGCCATGGCGAGCGACAAAGCCAATGCTGTTGTCTCAACCCGCTTCTTCGACAAGACACGACGGTATTTCTCTTTCCGTATTGAAACAATTCAAACCGACAATGGTCCGGAGTTCAAGACATGGTTCACCGATCATGTGAAGCGCCGTGGTGTGTTGCACCGCCACAACCACCCACGCTCACCGAATGAGAACGGCCATCTGGAACGATTTAATCGAACTCTGCAGGAGGAGATGCCAAAGGAAGGATTCTCCATGCACATCCCAGCAGATATTCCGGTTTTCTGTGAGTGGTACAACACTGAGCGGCCGCATATGGGCATCGACTGCAAAACTCCTGCAGAAATGCTTAAAGCGATTCCAAGCTATTGAACTTTATACAGTACTTAAAAAACGCGGTAGAATCGAAATACTATGGCGAGGGATACTGTGGCAGAAATTAAAGAG
>JAGWWI010000004.1 GCA_018970465.1 Patescibacteria group bacterium | reverse complement strand
GGAAATCAATCAAGCATGCGCTATCATCAACGACAAGCCGAGGCGGATTCTCGGATACCGGAGTGCGCGGGAGCTTGCCTTAACGGCAGGTATTATCAAAAACGAGGGTGTCCTAATTCAGGGGTGAATTTAGGTTGGGGTGGTAATTCAATCTATACTACAGGAGCAACAATTCTCCTCAGGAGGTTTGAGATGGGTACCTCTGTACTCGACGCACTGAAAATCATAGCTCTTTCTGGTTCCCCCGAAGAAAAAGCAGCTGTGCTGCCGCTTCTTGAAAAGCGGGGTGCAGCTCCAGCCGCACACGGGCCGCATCCGAGCCACGAGACCCGCATTTCTCTCGACGCCTCAACCTACGACGAGATATGCGTGAACTGCGGTGCGACCGATCGAGTTCCGGGCGGATGGGGGAACCTCGCATTCCCTTGTCCGAAAAGTGAGAAGTGATGTGCCAACCGCGCCGGAGTTCATCTCCGACGCGTTATACTTCATGTAATGCACGTTTCAGAAGGGGAGTTGAAGGAGTTCATCACCGACTCGGGCCTCGTCGCGAAGAAGGAGATCGACGACGCCGCTGAGGAGGCGCGCAAGAAGGGCGTCTCCGTGGGCGACCTGCTCGTCTCGCGCGGCGCCCTGACCGAGGACGCGCTGCGGCGCATCCAGGCGTATGTGCTCGGCATCCCCTTCGTCTCGTTGAAGGACTTCCGCATCGACGCCGCGACGCTCTCCCTGATCCCCGAGCCGATTGCGCGCGCCCATAATGCGATCGCCTACAAGCGGGACGGAGAGAATCTCGAGATCGCGCTCCTCGATATCGACGATCTGGCAGCGGTCGCGGCAGTGAGTAAGCGTGCCGGCCTATCCTTGAAGCCCCGTCTCGCCGACGGCGAGAGCCTCCGCGGGGCGCTATTGCAATACCAGCAGCTCCTCAAGAGCGCCTTCGGCGACATCATCGCGACTGAGGTGGCCCGGCTCTCGGCGCCGGCGAGCGCAGAAGGCACGCTTGCCGACCAGGAGCTGCGGCGCGCGGCGGAGGATCCCGCCGCCGTACGGATCGTCGACGCGCTCTTGCGGCACGCGGCGGCCCAGAGAGCCTCCGATCTCCACATTGAACCGACAGAGAGCGACGTTGTCGTGCGCTACCGAATCGGCGGCACCCTGCGGGACGCGATGAGCCTGCCGAAGCGCGCGGCTCCGGCGATCGCGGCGCGCACCAAAGCGCTCGCGGCGCTCAAGCTCGACGAACGCCGCCTGCCCCAGGAAGGACGCTTCAAGATGGAGGCGGAGGGGGCGCAGACCGCCTTCTGCGTCTCCGTACTCCCGACCGCCTTCGGCGAGAAGGTCGTTTTGCGCCTTTTGCGGGCTGGAAGCGAGGGCTTCACGCTCGAGAGCATCGGATTCCACGGCGCCGGGCTCGAGCAGGTCCATCGGGCCCTGCGCGCAACGAGCGGGCTCGTCTTGATCGCCGGCCCGGCCGGATCGGGCAAGACGACCACGCTCTACACCCTCCTTGACGTCCTCAATGCGCCGGATGTCAGCATCGCCACGATCGAGGACCCGATCGAATACCAGCTGGCGCGCGTAAGCCAATCGCAGGTCGACCCGGCAACCGGATTCACCTTCGCAAACGGGGTCCGCGCGCTCGTGCGGCACGATGCGGACATCATCGCGATCGGCGAGATCCGCGACGCCGAGACGGCCGCGCTCGCCGCGAGCGCGGCCGCTGCCGGCCGCCTCGTACTCGCAACGGTCCGTGCCAACTGCGCGGCGGACGCGCTCCCGCGCCTCATAGAGCTCGGCGTCGACCCCGCACTGCTCGCCTCTGCGACGCGTCTTATCCTTGGCGAGCGCCTGGTGCGTCGGCTCGCGGGGCCGAACGAGGCCTACCGGCTCACGGCAGAAGAACGCGCGGGGGTCGCGCCCGACGCGGCGTTCGCGGCCGTTCTAGGGGCACTCAAAGAAGAGGGTGCCGTCGCGCCCGGTACCACGCTCGACGCACTCGCGTTCTACCGCCCGCTCGCTGCGGGAGGATACGCGGGGGCGATCGGCATTCACGAGGTCCTCGACGTATCCGTCGTGCGCGACGTCTTGGCGCAGGGTCGACCGGCGATCGAGCAGGCAGCGAAGCGCGCCGGCACGCTCACGGCGCTCGAGGAAGGCATCTACGCCGCCGCACGCGGAGCAACCTCACTCGACGAAGCGCGGCGCGCGGCCTCTGGATAGTGCCCCGTGCGTCTCGAGACGCACGGGCGCCATGCTACGATTTCGGTGATGCTCATCATCGCCAACTGGAAGGCGTATGTCGAAGACGTGCCGAAGGCCGCCGCGCTCGCCTCTGCGGCGAAGCGCCTCGCGCGAACGAGCGGGGTCGAGCTCGTGCTCGCGCCGCCCGCGCCCTTCCTCGGTCTCCTCGCGCGCGCATCGGGGCCCGTCGCCTTCGCGGCGCAAGACGTATCGGCGACGACCGGCGGCGCGAAGACGGGCGAGGTGACCGCGGCCTCGGTGCGCGCCGCAGGCGCGCGCTACGCGATCGTCGGCCACTCCGAGCGGCGCGCGGCAGGCGACACCGACACCGTCGTCGCAGAGAAGCTCCGCCACGCGCTCGCGCAGAAGCTCGTACCCATCCTCTGCGTGGGGGAGACGGCGCGCGACGGAGATGGCCGCTACCTCGCGAGGCTCCGCGAATCGCTTGCCTCCGCGCTCGGCGGGCTCACGGCGAAGGAGGCGGCGAGCGTCATCATCGCCTATGAGCCTGTCTGGGCGATCGGGAAGACTGCTGCCGACGCGATCCCCCCCGCCGACCTCGCCGAGACCGCGCTCTATCTGCGCAAAGTGCTCGCCGAATTCCTGCCCGGGCGGAGCGCCGCACGCGCGGCCATCCTCTACGGCGGCTCGGTCGAGCCGGAGAACGCCCGCGCCCTGGCAGGCGAGACAGGCGTCGCGGGGTTCCTTGTCGGGCACGCCTCCGTCGAGCCCGAGACCTTCGCCGCCCTCGTACGCGCCGTAGCCTAGCATGCGGAGCGTTCGCCAGATCCCCGCGTTCGCGAATATCCCGATCCTCGTGCGGACACCCCTCAACGTCCCGATCGAGAACGGCGCCGTCGCCGACGACTACCGGCTCAAGAAGGCGCTCCCGACGATCACCTTCCTTGCCGAGCATGGCGCGAAGGTTGTCCTCGCAAGCCACCTCGGCGAGAAGGGTACGGAGACCCTTGCCCCGGTCGCCGAGGCGCTTGCGCGCTTCGTCCCGCGCACGAGCTTCTGCCCTGAGTCGACAGGCCCCGCGGCGCGCGACGCGGTGCGCGCTCTCTCGGGCGGGAGCGTCCTCGTGCTCGAGAACTTGCGCCGCAACCCGGGCGAAGTCGCGAACGATCCGGCATTCGCCAAAGAGCTCGCACTCCTCGCGGACGTGTTCGTCCAAGACTCCTTCGACACCTGCCACCGCAAGCATGCGTCGATCGTGGCGCTCCCGGCCCTCCTGCCTGCCTACGCCGGCCTCCTTTTGGAAGAGGAGGTGAGCGAGCTCTCGGAGGCTCTCTCGCCGCAGCACCCGGCGCTCGCGGTCATCGGCGGCGCGAAGTTCGAGACCAAGGAGACTGTGCTCGAGACCCTGCTCGCGCGCTACGACCACGTCTTCGTCGGCGGGGCGCTCGCGAACGACTTCTTGAAGGCCGAGGGGCGGGAGATCGGCGCGTCGCTCGCCTCGCCTGCGGCCGACCCCGCGAAGCTCGGTGAACTCCTCGCGAACCCGAAGCTCGCGCTCCCCGTCGATGTGCGCGCGCTGCCTGCGGCTGCGGCCGCCGACCTCGACGCGCGCGCGAAGGCGCGCGTCGCGCGCGCGGACGGCGTCCGCGCCGACGAGACGATCCTCGACGCCGGGCCCGCGACCGAAGCCTTGCTCGCCGACCTCGCCGGGAAGGCGCGCACAATCCTCTGGAACGGCCCTCTGGGCCGCTACGAAGCGGGCTTCATCGACGCGACCGACAGCCTCGCCCGCGCCGTCGCCGCTTCAGGCGCCCGCTCGATCGTCGGCGGCGGCGACACCGTCGCCTCGATCGAGAACCTCGGGCTCATCCCGCGCTTCTCCTTCGTCTCGACGGGGGGCGGCGCGATGCTCGACTTCCTCGCCGAAGGCACCCTCCCCGGCCTCGCCGCTTTGAATACGACGGGGCTGTAGCTACGCGTGCGCAGCGCGGAGTTTTGCGATGATTTCTTCGGCTTCGCCGGGTTGGTAGGACTTGCCGCGCCAGTGGGGGAGGCCGTCGCCCCGGTAGCGGGGGATGATGTGCACGTGCGGGTGGTCGACGTCTTGGCCCGCGTGCTCGCGGTTGTTCATCTGCAGGTTGATGCCGTCGGCAGCGAGGACGTCATGGACGAGCTTCGAAACGTGGCGCGTCGACTCGGCGACCGCGGCCCAGTCGGCCGGGTCGATATCGAGGAGGTTGAACGAGTGCCTCTTCGGCACCACGAGCGTATGGCCCGGATTGACCGGGTGGATATCGAGGAAGGCGAGCGTCGCGTCGTCTTCGTACACCGTGTGGGCGGGGATCTCGCCGCGGACGATCTTGCAGAAAAGGCAGGTATCCATGGGCGGCAGTATACAATGGTGCGACATGTTCGCGCTCCACGATCCGCTCGACGCCGCGACCCGGGCGGAACTCGCAGAATACGACGACCTCACGGCCGCCTTGCTCGCGCGCCGCGGCCTCGCGGATAAGGAGGCGGCCGCGCGCTTCTTCGCGCCCTCCTACGACCTCCACCTCCACGACCCCTTGCTGATGGCGGACATGCCGAAGGCCGCCGAGCGCCTCGCCCGCGCGATCAAGGACGGCGAGCGCGTCGCCGTCTGGAGCGACTACGACTCGGACGGCGCGCCAGGTGGCGCTCTCATGCACGACTTCTTGCAGAAGGCGGGCGCCGACTTCGAGAACTACATCCCGCACCGCCACTTCGAGGGCTACGGCGTGAACGAAGAGGGCGTCGAGAAGCTCGCGGCGCGCGGCGCGACGGTGCTCATCACGATCGACTCCGGGATAACCGACGTAGCCGCGGTCGCTCGCGCGCGCGAGCTTGGCATGGACGTCATCCTCACCGACCACCACCTGCCGGGCGAGACCTTGCCCGAGGCGTATGCCCTCGTCGACCCGAAGGCGCGCGCCGACGAGCCGTATCCCTTCAAAGAGCTCTGCGGCGCCGGCCTCGCGTGGAAGCTCTGCGTCGCGACCTTGGCCGTCGACCCAGCGCTCCGCGCGCGCGTGCCGGAGGGCTCCGAGAAGTGGCTCCTCGATCTCGCGGGCCTCGCGACGATCGCGGACATGGTGCCCCTCACGGGGGAGAACCGCGTCATCGCCACGTACGGACTCATCGTGATGCGTAAGTCGCCGCGGCTCGGATTCAGCCGGCTCTGCCGCGCTGCCCGCGTCGACCAGCGCCGGATTACGGAAGACGACGTCGCCTTCATGATCGCCCCGCGAGTGAACGCCGCCTCGAGGATGGGCGACGCCTATGACGCGCTCAAGCTCTTCACGACCCGCGACGAACGCGAGGCCGAGGAGCTCGCCAAGCGCCTCGAGGCGGCGAATCGCGCGCGCAAAGGGCAGGCGGGCGCGATCACCCGCGCCGCACATGCCCGCCTCGCGGAGCGCGCGCTCCGGAGCGTGATCGCGATGGGCGACCCGGAGTGGCGCCCCGCGCTCTTGGGGCTCGTCGCCGGGAACCTCGCGGAGGAGTACGGGCGGCCCGTGTTCCTCTGGGGGCGGGAGGGCGGGCAGACGATCAAAGGATCGGTGCGCTCGGGGCCGGTACACGCGCTCGAGCTCATGAGCGCGGCGGAGGGCGCGTTCGCCGAGTTCGGCGGCCACGCGGCCTCGGGCGGATTCACGGTATCGCCTGAAGCCGTCTTTGATCTCGAAGACCGCCTCGTCGCGGCGATGGAGCGCCTCGCGGACGCGCCCGTCGCGGACGCCGGCGCGGCGCGCGCCGACGCGGAGCTCGCGCCTCGGGAGGTGACGCTCGAAGCGCTCGCGCAGCTCGCGCGTTTCGCGCCGTTCGGGATGGGCAATGAGAAGCCCTTGTTCCGCATCCGAGAGGCCGAGATTCTCCGCGTCTCGCGCTTCGGCAAGAACGCCGAGCACCTCAAGATCGCGATCGCGCGCGGCGAGTGCGAGCGCCCGCTCGAAGCGGTCGCCTTCTTCGCGAAGGGCGCCGTTGTCGAGCGCGCCGAGGCCCTCGCCGCGGGCGGCCGCGCGAACCTCCTCGCCCACCTTGAGCGCGACACCTTCACCCGCGGACAGCCGGTGCGCCTGCGGCTCGTCGGCCTCGAGGCGGTATAGTAGGCACATGCGCTACACGATTCACGCCGACGGCGGCGCGCGGGGGAATCCGGGCCTCGCTGGTGCCGGCGCTCTCATCCGCGACGAGCTCGGGAACGCTGCGGGGGCGGTTTCGGCGTTCCTCGGCCGCCAGACCAATAACTATGCGGAGTACGAGGCAGTGATCCGCGCCTTCGAGACGCTCGCCGAGCTCGTCCCGCCGGCGGAGCGCACGGACACGGCCGTCGAGGTCAAGATGGATAGCATGCTCGTCGTCCGCCAGATGCAGGGGGAGTGGAAGGTGAAGCACCCGGACATGAAGGCGCAGCAGGCCCGCCTCGCGCAGGCGATAGCCGCCTTTGGCACTGTCACCTTCACCCACGTCCCGCGCGAGCAGAATAAAGACGCCGACGCCCTCGCGAACGAGGCGATGGACCGCGGGAGCTAGGTGCTAGCCTAGAGTGCATGGGCCCGCTCGCCGCCAGCGCCTCCGGCGTTGCTCTCGGTATCGCGCTCGCATCGCGTATGGGCGGGCTATCGGTCGCACTGTTCGCGCTTCTCCTCGCGGCGCTTGTGCTCGGGGCGTGGCGCTTCGCGCCGCGGCGCACGTATCTCCTCGCTGCCCTCTGTCTCATCGCGGCGGCGCTCGGCGTCGCCCGCGCCGCATTCGTGCACGCGGGGCTCCCTGCCGCCTTCGCGCCTGACGTGCGCCAGCGCGTCGCATACGAAGGCGTCGTTACGGGCGACCCGGATCTGCGCGACGCCTCCGCGCGCATCCCGGTCACGGTGGGGAAGGGTAGCGCGCACGCGACCGTGCTCGCGGTGGTGCCGCGAACAAGCGCGGTCGCCGTCGGCGACCGCGCGCGCGTCACCGGCACGCTCCTCCTGCCGCAGCCGTTCGCGGGCGACAACGGGCGTGTCTTCGCGTATGACGAGTACCTCGCCGCGCGCGGCGTGACCGCGCTCGTCGAATACGGATCCGTCCGTGTCGAGCGGGAGGCGCCCTGGTGGTCGCTCCCGGCCGCCTTGGCGCGGGTGAAGCACTGGTTTCTTGCCGGGCTCGATCGCGCCCTGCCCGAGCCTGCCGCCTCGCTTGCGGGCGGGATCGTCGTGGGCGGCAAAAGCGGGCTCGGCACCGAGCTCCAAGACGCGTTCACGCGGACGGGCCTCGTGCAGATCGTCGTCCTATCGGGCTACAACGTGATGGTCGTCGCCGAGTGGGTCATGGCCGCGCTCGCGTTCTTGCGGGTACCCCGGCGGCAAGCAGCGCCCGCCGGGGCGCTCGCGCTCCTCGCGTTCGTCGGCGTCGCCGGCTTCTCGGCCACGGCGCTTCGCGCCGCGTTGATGGCCCTCTTCGCGCTCTACGCCCGCGCGACCGGCCGGAGCTATGCAGCCGCGCGGGCGCTCGCGGCGACCGTGCTCATCATGCTCCTCGCGAACCCGCTTCTCCTGCTCTACGATCCGTCCTTCGAGCTCTCGGTCGCGGCGACGGCGGGCCTTATCTGGATCGCGCCGCGGATCGAGACGCGCCTCGCCTGGCTCGGAAGCCCGTTCTGGCAAGACGCTCTCGCGACGACGGTGGCGGCGCAGCTCGCCGTCCTCCCGCTCCTTCTCTACGAGACGGGGAATCTCTCGCTCGTCGCGATCCCCGCGAACCTCCTCGCTGCGCCCGTTGTGCCGCTCGCGATGGGCGCGGCGTTCGTCGCCGGCGTCGTGGGCGCTTCAGCGGGCGCTCTTTGGCCTGCGCTCGCGTTCATCGCGGGAGTGCCCGCGTACCTTGCTGCCGAATGCCTGATCCTCCTGGCGCGCGCATTCGCCGCGCTCCCAGGCGCGGCGTATACGATCGGCGCGTTCCCCCCGGCGTTCGTGCCGCTCGCCTATGCGGCGCTCGCGATCGCCTTGTCGAAGCGCGCCTCGACGACCGGCCACTTGAGATTCGCGAAGAAGGCGTCGATATACTTGGGCTTGTCTGCCGGACGCCGGTCGACCATGTAGGCGTGCTCCCAAAGGTCGAGGGCGAGGATGATCGGGAGCCCCGCGAGCTGGCCGAGCTCGTGGTCGCCGACGAAGCTCGTGTGGAGACTCTCGGCCACCGCATCCCAGTAGACGATCACCCAGCCGATCCCGCGCGTACCCGCGACCTCCTTGATATGCGCGACGAAGTTCTCGCCGCTGCCATACTTCTCGACGGCGGCTTTGGCGAGCGCAGAGTCGGGGCTGCCGCCAGCTTCGCCCACGAACTGGTCGAAGTAATACTCGTGCATCCGCATGCCGTCGAACTCGAAGGCGAGCCGGCGGCGGAGTTCGGCGATCACGTACGGCTCGGTGCCGCTCTCTTTGAGCTTCTCGATCTGCTCAAGGATGAGATTCACATGCTTCACGTAGCCCTCGTAGAGCCCGAGGTGGACCTTGACCTGATCCTCCGAGATCCCTTCAAGGGCCGGGAGGTCGAATGTTCGCGCGGTGTACGTCTTCATGCCGCCACTCTAGCACGGCCTGCCGGTAGAATGCGTGAGTGACCACTCGCGTGCTCCTCATCGCCTTCGTGATCCTCGTCGGCGTCCTCGCGTATCTGGGGAGCGCGTTCGTCCGCGCGCCGCTTGGCGTCGAGGCGCTCGCGGCAGGGCAGGGGAGTGCGAGCCTCGTCCGGCTCCCGAACGGGCGCGTCGTCCTTGTCGGCGCAGGGAAGGATGCGAGCATCGCGCGCGCCTTAGGCGAAGCGCTCCCCTTCTGGGGGCGACACATCGACGCGCTCGTCTTGCCGGACGAGAGCGCGGCTGTCGCGGGCGGCGCGCCATTCGTGCTCGCGCGCTACCGAGTGGGGGCGCTCCTCGTGCGGAGCGGCAGCGCGACGCCGGCGCGCGAGGCCGCGCTTACGGCGGCCGCGCGCGCCGCAGGAGTCGCGATACAAGAAGTCCCGCCGGGGGCGGGACTTCTTCTTACCTACGCGGGCCGCACGTTCGACCTCGGGTCGACGACGATCAGATAACGCCCGCCTTCTTGAGCGCGGCGCGCGGGCCCTGCTTCTTGATCGAGCGGAGCCCCTTCGTCGAGACGTCGACGATGATGGTCTTGCCGAGCTCGGGGACGTAGATGCGACGGCGCTGGAGGTTGGCCTTGCGGCGGACCTTGCCGGTCGCGTTGAACTGCGTCGCGCGGACGCGGTTGCTGTAGCGGCCCCCGACGAGGGTCGCTTTGCCAGTGATCGCGCAGGCGCGTGCCATAGTCGCCGTATGGTACCATACGCCCCATTCGCCGCAACTCATGACGATTGGCCTCACCCTGTCGCTCGCGATCCTCATCCTCTCGATCATTGCCCACGAGGTGGCGCATGGCTACGCCGCCGATGCGCTCGGAGACCCCACCGCCCGCTACTCCGGGCGGCTCACCCTGAACCCGCTACCGCATATCGACCCCGTCGGCTCCATCCTCATCCCCGGCCTCCTCGTCCTTTCGGGTTCGCCGATCTTCTTCGGGTGGGCGAAGCCGGTACCTTACAACCCAGACAACCTGCGGGGCCGCTGGAGCGAGACCGCGGTCGCCCTCGCGGGCATCGCGACCAACCTCGCGCTCGCGATCGTCTTCGGCCTCCTGGTCCGCTTCGGCGCCGGGGTCCTCTCGCCGCTTGCGCTCTCGGTCGCTGCGACGATCGCATTCGTGAATCTCTTCTTGGGGCTCTTCAACCTGATCCCGTTCCCGCCGTTAGACGGATTCACCGCGCTCCGCTCCGCCCTCCCGTGGCACGCTGCGCGGAGCCTGCGCCGGTTCGAAATGCAGGTGGCGCAGTCGGGCATGCTTGCGCTCATCCTCTTCCTTATTATCTTCAGCTATCTCCTCGCCGGACCATTCTCCGCGCTCGTCTCGCGCCTCTTCGCACTTCTCACTGGCGTTTCCGCATAACCACCGCATTCATCGTGATACGATGGATGCGATGGAGTATCAGGTGCCGCAATTCATCGAGGTCGAGGACAAGATCGTCGGGCCGCTGACCTTGCGGCAGTTCATCTATCTTGCGGGCGGCGCCGGGCTCTGCGTCATCTTCTTCCTCTATCTTCCGCTCTGGCTCGCGCTCCCCTTGATGGCGCTCGTCGCGGGCGGCGCGGGCGCGCTCGCGTTCTATCGGATTAATGGCAAGCCGCTTATCGAGATGGTCGAAGCGGGCTTCAACTACTCCGTACGGTCGAAGCTCTTCCTCTGGAAGCACGAGGATGCGAAGGTGGCCCCCGCCAAGAAGGTTGAGCTCAAGCCGCAGGCGCCCGTAGCGGCCGCCCCGAGGCTCTCCCGCGGCAAGCTCTCCGAGCTCGCCTGGTCGCTCGACGTCAAGAAGCCGTCTGTCAGCGAGCTCGAATCCTAGCGCCATGGCCATGACCGCTCCCGCCGCAAGCCCGACGCAAGCCTTCGTCCCCCTCCGGGAGATCAGGAACGGCGTCATCGTCATGAAGGACGGCGACTACCGCGGCATCCTGATGTGCTCCTCGGTCAACTTCGCGCTTAAGAGCGCGGACGAGCAGCGCGCGATCACCGAAGGGTTCCAGAACTTCCTCAATACGCTCGACTTCTCGATCCAGATCGTCGTGAATTCGCGGAAGATGGACCTCCGGCCCTACCTCGCCCTCCTCGCGGAGAAGGCGCCTCTCCAGAAGACCGAGCTCCTGCGGCTCCAGCTCCGCGAATATATCGAGTTCATCCGCTCCTTCGCCGAGGCGACGAACATCATGACG
Organism: Patescibacteria group bacterium; assembly: GCA_018970465.1. Classification (GTDB taxonomy): domain Bacteria; phylum Patescibacteriota; class Minisyncoccia; order Phycocordibacterales; family Phycocordibacteraceae; genus C7867-001. The sequence goes on along the minus strand of JAGWWI010000004.1, from coordinate 34,895 downwards.
AAGTCCTTCTACATCGTCGTCCCGTATTCCCCCCGGCCGACGCTCTCGACGGCAGCGAGCCTCCTCAGCCGGCGGAGCGCTCCGGCCGGAGGCGAGACAGACTTCGAGGAGAGCCGCGTCCAGCTCCAAGAGCGGCTCTCGCTTGTCGCCGCGGGGCTCGCGGGCACCGGCGTGCGCGCCGTCCCGCTTGGCACCGAGGAGATCATCGAGCTCCTCTATCGCGCGTTTAACCCGGGCGAGCTCGAGAATCCGATCCGTCTCGACGCGGACGCGGCGGCAGCCGCCCCACGCTAGCTATGGCGCTTCTCGACTTCTTCCATCGCAAGCAAGAGGACGCGCCCGCGATCGCGCCGGTACTCCCTGCGGATATCTACAAGGCCGGAACCCTCGACCTCCTCGACACGATCGCCCCTGCGGCCCTCAAGGTCGGCTCGCGCGATATCACGCTCGGGGAGAAGATCGCCCGCGCGTTCTACACGATTTCGTACCCACGCTTCCTCGCCGACGGCTGGTTCGCGCCTGTCATCAATCTCGACAAGGTGCTCGATATATCGATCTTCATCCACCCCATCGCGACCGAACAAGCGCTCCGCACGCTCCAGAAGAAGGTCGCTGAGGTCGCGAGCCAGATCAGCGAGCGGGAGAGCCGCGGGCTCGTGCGCGACCCGGTCCTCGACGCGGGGTACCAGAACATCGAGAATCTGCGCGACTCTCTCCAGCAGGCGGAGGAGAAGCTCTTCGATGTCGGGCTCTACCTCTCGCTCTACGGAGAGAGCGCAGAGGAGATCGACCGCACCGAGGGCGAGATCCGCTCGATCCTCGACGCCAAACTCGTCTATACGAAGCCGGCCCTCTTTGAGCAGGAGCAGGGCTATCGCTCGTGCCTCCCCCTGGGTACCGACGAGCTCCTGGTGAATAGCAAATTGAATTCCTCACCCCTCTCTTCGATCTTCCCCTTCGTCTCCTTCGACCTCACCTCCGACCGCGGCATCCTCTACGGTATCAACCGGCACAACGCGTCCCTGATCCTCTTCGATCGCTTCTCGCTCGAGAACTACAACTCCGTCGTCTTCGCGAAATCCGGCTCGGGGAAGAGCTACGCGGCCAAGCTCGAGATCCTGCGCTCTCTCATGTTCGGCGCGGACGTGATCGTGATCGATCCGGAGCGCGAATACGAGCAGCTCGCGGAGGCGACCGGCGGGCGCTCCTTCCACATCTCGCTCTCCTCGGAGCACCACATCAACCCGTTCGACCTGCCGCCCGTGAAGGAGGACGAGAACCCGAAGGACATCCTGCGGGGGAACATCATCAACTTGGTCGGGCTCTTCCGCATCATGCTCGGCGGCCTATCGCCCGAGGAGGACGCGATCGTCGACCGCGCGATCACCGAGACCTACGCATTGAAGGACATCACGGGTGAGGCGGACTTCACGAACGCCGAGCCGCCTTTGCTCTCCGACTTCGAGAACGTCCTTTCGGGGATGGAGGGCTCCGCGTCCCTGGTCGAGCGCCTCTCGAAGTACACGCGCGGGACGTGGGCCGGCTTCCTCAATCAGCCGACCAATATCAAGATCGACCAGCAGTTCATCGTGCTCTCGATCCGCGATATGGAGGACGAGCTGAAGCCCATAGCGATGTACATCGTGACCCACCACATCTGGAACGCGATCCGCCACGAGCTCAAGAAGCGCCTCCTCGTCATCGACGAGGCGTGGTGGATGATGAAGAGCGAGGACACCGCCTCCTTCCTCTATTCGATCGCGAAGCGCGGGCGCAAATACTTCCTCGGCGTCGCGACGATCACGCAGGACGTCTCCGACTTCCTCGGGAGCGCCTACGGCCGGCCAATCCTCACGAACTCCTCGCTCCAGCTCCTCATGAAGCAGTCGCCCACCGACATCGACGTCCTCCAGAAGACCTTCAACCTAACCGACGAGGAGAAGTACCTCCTCCTCGAGGCCGGGGTGGGGGAGGGGCTCTTCTTCGCGGGCTTGAAGCACGTCGCGATCAAGGTCGTCGCCTCCTACACCGAGGACCAGATCATCACCTCCGACCCGTCGCAGCTCCTCGCGATCAAGGCGGAGAAGGAACGCCATGCCGGAGCGCCGCAGTAGGTTCCTCTACGAGCCGCGGTTAGACACGGCCGACCGGATGGCGCGCGCCTCGCGCGAGCCGATGCCCCCCGACCCGGGGCCCGCGCCGCGCCGGATGACGTGGGCGATAGCGCTCCCGATCATCGCGATTGCTGGCGTATTCTGGGTGCTCCAGGCGCTCTTCGAGTGGTTCGGGTTCACGGGCCCTGCGCTCATCGGCACGGCCGCGGGCACCTGGCTCGCGGGCTATCTCGGGAGCTTCATCGGTTCATTGTTCGGCGCGGGCGTCGCGGCTGCCTCCGCCTTCTTCGGCGGAGAGGCGCTCGAGGTGCTCGGCATGGGTATCGCCGAGCCGATCGGCTTGTTGGGCTGGCTCGTGGTCGGGCTCATATTGCTCAAGGTCGACCTGCGCCTCTTCAAAGAAGACATTCGGGCAACGCTCTGGTTCGGCGCCGCTCTCATCGTCGCAGAGATCCCGCTCATCGGGACGATACCGAGCATCGTCGCCGCGACAGCCATCCTTCTGCGCGCGCAGATCAAGCGCGAGCGCGCAGCCTACGCCGCGTGGCAGCTACGCGTCACGGAGGCCCAGGAGGCCGCCCGCGTCGCGCTCGAGGACGAAATCGCTGAACGGCGAATCGCCATTGAACAACAAGGTTATTCCGAGCAGATGCGGGAACAGGCTGCCAACGATAACGAAACTCTTGTGGCGGCGAATGACAACGCAATCCCCCAGGAGCTTTCGGTGGCCGCGTAGAATCAGGGGCGCCGAGCTATACTTGGCGCATGCGCTACGCGCTCCGAGCCACGCTTGCTGCGGCGATTCTCCTCGCGCCCGCTTTCGCACTCGCGGCGGGCTCTGCGGACGTCACGCTCGTCGTCGAGCCGCTCTCCTCGGCGCCGCCTCTCTACCCCGGGAAGCCTGTGGTCCCGCTTGGCGGGTCGGCGCGCGTCGTCGCGCTCGCAGACTTCACCGGCGCCTCCGGCAAGGCGATCGACCCGGCGAGCCTCTCCTATGCCTGGAATGTCGACGGCGTGGAGCAGCTCGCGAGCGAAGGGGTCGGCAAGCGCGTCCTTATCGCCGATGCGCCGCTCGAATATCGCACAAGCACCGTGACCGTGAGCGTCACGAGCGCTGACGGCGCGCTCTCGGCGAACGCATCCGTCGATCTCGCCGCCGCGGAGCCTATCGTGCGCATCTACGACCGCGACCCTCTGATGGGCGTCCGCTTCGACGCTGCGCTCCCCGATACCTTCAGCCTCGCGGGGAGCGAGGCGACCCTCTACGCTGCGCCTTATGCCTTCCCGACTGCGCTCGGGGCGCCCGCGCTCTCGTGGTTCGTCGGCGGCGCCTTGAGCCAGACAGGGAATCTCATCACGCTCCGGCCGACGGGGCAGGGCGCGGGCACGGCGACCGTCTCGGTAACCGCCGCCTCGAAAGGGTCTATCGACGCACCCGCGGCCTCCGACTCGCTCACCGTCTCCTTCGGCTCCGCGGGCGGCGGGGGCTTCTTCGGCTTATGACTTCAAAACCTGTCCGCATGAAAAACGGTCTGCCGCACACCGCGGCGCTCCTTCTTGCGCTTTGTTTCGCTCTCGGCGGCGCACTGCTTGCGCCATCCGTATCTCGGGCGCAAACGAACGACTGCTCAACGGTAGACAGCTCTCTGCAAGCCAACTGCAGCGCGTTCGTCACGACATGCACCGCTGCCGGCTATGATCCCTCCACTTGTTCCCAGAGGGCTTCGCTCTATGTTACGGGGCTCCACGCATACGGCCTCTGCGCCGCGTCTCCGAGTTTGAGCGGCTGCTCTGGCTATAACAACGATGCAGTAACCACGCTCCAGACCGAGTATGAATTTCTGGATCCCATCGACGCGAAAGTGGCCGTTATTGACGTCGGTCACTTGCCGCCAGGGGCGCCATCCGCAAATGCTGTCGCCCAAGCAAACGCCACCCTCTCGGGCTCGGCAGGAGGAACCGGGTCGACCGGGACCACCCCCACTCCTCCTACAGTCACCGCCCCGACTGTGCCCACAGACACAAGCTTCGTCCCGATCGCGCCTGTCCCGGGGCTCGACTGCCTGTCGATCGACGCGAACTCCGGTCGTTGCATCCAAAGTATCCCGACGAACACACAGGGTATCGCGTACTTCCTCAATAACCTCTACGTCTTCGCGATCGGCATCGCCGTCACGCTCGCCGTCCTCATGATCGTCTGGGGCGGCATCGAGTACGCCCTCTCGAGCGCGGAGATCACCAAGAAGTCGGAAGGGAAGCGCCGGATCCAGAACGCCCTCTACGGCCTCGTTCTCGTCCTCGCCCCTGCGGTCGTCTTCGCCATCATCAATCCTGCGATCTTGAACCTCGACGTCAATTTCCCCGCGCTCCAAACGCCGTGGCAGAATGGTTCGGCGCCAATTCAGGTGCAACTGGGCTCGCAGACCACACCTAGCGGCGGGAACACGAACACTAGCGTTTGCGGGAGCGATGGTTGTGCGAACCAAATAACGGCCTGCCCCAATCCTACTGCCAGCAGCTGCTTGAATACTGCGGGAACGTTCACGTACGATCCTGGTGCAGCCGGGGCCGCAGCCGGACAATGCAAGCCCGGCGATGTGTATCGCTGCTATGAAGGAGCGGGTCCGTACTAATATGCGACGCCTATTGATCATTATCTCCGTTCTCGTCGTCCTCCTCGGCATCGGAGGATTCGTCTACTGGAAATATTTCTCGGGCGGGCCGGCGCTCGTTGTCACGCCACCCGCGACGAGCGCGACCTTGCCCGCCGCGGGGCAGGCGCCTGCGGGCGCGGGGCAGTCGAGCCTCTCGATCACCGAGAGCGCTGCGGCGTTACAGGTGGTGAAGGTCTCGGATCGCCTCACCAAGATCGCGGTCGGCCCGATCGTGCCGGGCGTCGCTCTCGTGCCTGTCGTGAGCTCGGTAGCTTCGGGGAGCTCGACGCTGGCCGCCTCGTCGACAAGCGTTGGCGCGGGCACGGATACGGCAGTGGAGTTCGTCGAGCGGGCAAGCGGCAACATCTTCTCCTACCTCCTTGGCGCGGGCACCCTCACAAGGACGAGCAACAAGACGGTGCCTGGCATCCTGCGCGCCGATTGGCTCCCCTCGGGCCGGGTAGCGTTCGCGACCTATCTCTCAGACGACCTCTCGACCGCGAATACCTACGCCCTCGCCGCGGATGGCTCGCGCGGCTTCTTCCTCCCGCAAGGGCTCTCCGACCTCGCCGTCTCGTCGACCTCCGTCCTCATGCTCGCCTCCGGCGCGACCGGCTCGGTCGCAACCCTCGCGAAGCCGGACGGCTCCGGCCAGAAGGCTGTCTGGTCTTCGCCGCTCTCGATGCTCCGCATCGCCTTCGGTGGTAACGGCTCCTACTTCGCCTTCACCAAGCCGTCGCAGTCGATTCTCGGCGATCTCTTCCTTGTCTCCGCCGCAGGCCGCTTCACGCGCGTCGCTGGCCCTCTGCCCGGCCTCGTCGCGCTCCCCGACCACAAGGGCGACAGGGTGCTTATCTCGAGCGCGAATGCGGGCGTGATGCAGCTCTCTATCCTCGATGTCTCGACTCGCGCGCTGACTGCGCTCCCGGTTGCGACCATCGCCGACAAATGCGCCTGGAGCGCGGACGACTCCGCGATCTACTGCGGCATCCCGGTCGAACCCTCGACGAGCTACAACTACCCGGACGACTGGTACCAGGGCGCCGTGCACTTCAGCGACCGGATCTGGAAGATAGACGTTGCCGGGCGCTTCGCGCAGCTTGCGTTCGACCCGTCGAGCGTGGCGTCGATGGGCTCTCTCGACGCTGAGTCGCTTACGCTCGACTCGACGGGCTCGACGCTCGTCTTTATCAATAAGAACGGCGGTTCGCTCTGGAGCTACGCGCTCTGATCCGCCGGGAGGGCGAATTTGCGCCGGACGTGCCACTCCTGCAAGGCGCCCGCGAGGTTCGTGGTGATGAAGTAGAGTGCCACCGCACCCGACGTCGTGTATGAAATGACTCCGATCAGGACCGGGAAGACGTACTTCATCTGCGTTCCCATCACCTTCTGGAAGTCCGCCTGCCCGCCGGAGGCGGCCGGCGTCGCATTAGAGAGCGCGAAGTGCGCCTGGAGGAACTGCGTCGCCCCGGCGAGGACCGCGAGGAGAACGCTCTTGCCCGCGACCGAAAGGAGCCCGATGAACTCCATCGACGCGTGCGCCGGCACGGGGGTGAAGGTATAGAGACGGGCCGAGTCGATCATCGTGAACGGCTCGTAGCGAAATACCCAATAGAGGGCGAGAAGGACGGGGAGCTGGACGAGGACGGTGAGGAAGCCGGCGAACGGATTCACCCGCGCCTCCCGGTACAAGGCCCAGGTGGCGAGCGCCTCAGCCTCCTTGTCGTCCTTATGCTTCTCCTTCAGCTCCTTGAGACGCGGCTCGAGGGCCTTCATCGCGCGACCGGCCCGTGCAGCCGAGAGCGAGAAGGGAAGCAGGATGAGGCGGATAAGGATCGTGGTGAGGATGACCGCGACGCCCACATCTCCGCCCGGGACGAGGGCGACGAGCGCCACAAGCGCGTTATAGATGGGGTTATAGAAGACGACGTGGAAGAAGGCGGAGAGCACGATAGGGCTATTCTACGCTATCCAGCGCATTTTGAGAGGAGGGCGGCGAGCTCAGCGCGCAGTTCTGCGGGGGCGAGCGTGAGCGCCGAGGCGCGCGGATAGAGCACGAGCGCGCTCGGGCGCTTCAGGGCGGGCGGGCGGCGAAGCGCCCCAAGGATTCGGCGCTTCAAAAGGTGCCGATCGACGGCTCGCCGCAGGGTTTTTTTAGAGATAACGACGGCAATCCCCCTTCCTTGGGGCGCTGTTATAGCGCTTATATGCTCGCTCGAGAGCCGTCGGGCCCCTCCACCCGGCGGGAAAGCTGCTCTTGGCAGGCGTTCCCGGCGGGGGAACATGCTTAGACGGCGAGCTTCGCGCGGCCCTTGCGGCGGCGGGCGAGGATCACGCGCTTGCCGCGGGCGGTCGCCGTGCGGGCGAGGAAGCCGTGGGTCTTCGCGCGCTTGCGCTTCTTGGGTTGGTAGGTCCGTTTCGTCGACATAGAGGTCTCTCAGGGGTTATACACAGGATAGTACCAGATTTCTGCTTCGGCGCCACTCTTTCCGGCTCCCGTAGCTCGCGTATACTAGCGTTCAATGCCGGTACAGGATTCTCCGCGTGAGCTTTGGGAGTATATGCTCACACAGGTCGAACTGTCCGTCTCTCCGGCGAACTTCAATACCTGGTTCCGCGACTCTTCGATCGTACGGATCGAGGATGGGATCGTATACATCGGCGTGCCGAGCCAGTTCTTCAAGGACTGGTATATGAAGAAGTTCCACACGCTTCTCTTGAAGATTCTTCGCTCTGTTTCGTATGAATTCCGCAATATCGAGTATATGATCGTGAAGGACGACCGCAAGAAGCCCGTCCGTCCGCCGGTCATGAAGCCGGAGCGCGGCGCTCTTGAGCTCCCGCTTGATGATTTCTACATCAACAAATCGGATAATCTGAATCCGCGTTATACCTTCGATACGTTCGTCGTGGGCGCCTTCAACGAGCTCGCGCATGCGGCCGCGCAGGCCGCGCTCGCGCGCCCCGGGATCACCTATAACCCGCTTTTTATCTACGGCGAGACCGGAAGAGGGAAGACCCATCTCATCCAGGCGATCGGCAACCAATTCAAGAAGCAATTCCCGGGCCGTAAGGTCTTCTACCTGACCTCCGAGAAGTTCGCGATCGACTATACCGACGCCGTCCAGGCCGGCACGGCGAACCGCTTCAAGGATAAGTATCGCCAGTACGACCTCCTCATCATGGACGACGTGCAGTTCCTCTCGAAGAAGGACAAGACGCAGGAGGAATTGTTCCACCTCTTCAACTTCCTCCATGACACCAATAAGCAGATCATCTTCTCCTCCGACCGCGCGCCTATCGCGATCAGTGATATCGCCGACCGCCTCGCTGGACGGCTCGCGAGCGGTATGACGATCGACATCAGCGAGCCGGACGCTGAGTCGCGGATGGCGATTGTGCGTAAGAAGTCCGCGCTCCACCAGCTCACTCTTCCGGACGAGGTGATCGAATACGTTGCCACCTCCTCGACCGGTTCGATCCGCGAGCTCGAGGGTATGGTCAATAGCATCGTCTGTTATGCCCAAGTCAAGGGCGGCGCGCCGGATATCGCAGAGGTGCGCCAAGCGCTCCGCTCATTCGCGCGGCCGCAGAAAGCGGTGTCGGTGAAGCATGTAGTGAACAAGGTCGCGCAATTCTACGGCATAGACGAAGACAGTATCTACGAGAAGACGCGGCGGCGGGAAGTGGTGCGGCCGCGTCAGATCATCATGTACCTATTGCGCGAGGATTTCAGCATTTCGTATCCGACAATCGGCGTGAAGCTCGGCGGGCGCGACCACACGACCGTTATCCACTCCTGCGAAAAGATAAAGCGTGAAGTATCCGTGGATAACGAGCTCTCAAAGGAGATCCAGAACATTCGCGCGCTCCTGGTATGAATCGTATGCACGCGTTATCCACCGCTCATCATGAATCACGCATGAAAAATAACGCTCAGATGCTCGGTGTATTCACGTTTTCCTCATACACACACCCGTAATAAGCATCGTATGCATATCCTCATAGAAAATAAGAATCTTATTAGCGCTGTGCATACCGCTGCGCGATTCGCCGAGCGCCGGAGCGCGACCCTTCCCGCGCTCGCGTCGATTCTCATTCTCGCGAGCGATGAAGGCGTCAAGATGCGCTCGACCAACCTCGAAGCGGGTATCGACCTCAAGGTCCCCGCATCGGTCAAAGCGCCCGGCGCCGTCGCCGTCCCCGCGACCCTCCTCCAGCAGGTCGCTTCTTCGCTCTCACCTGAGGGCTCGACGACGCTTGAACAGGCGGGCGACGTGCTCACGATGACGGTAGGCGGGAGCAAGCTCTCCTTGAAGACGACGCCGTACGAGGATTTCCCCTCGATCCCATTCCCAGAGAACCCGACGCATCGACTCATCCTTCCTGCGGCGACCCTGCGCGGCGTTTTGGCGGCGATCGCGAGCTGCGCCTCCACCTCGACGATCCGCCCTGAGCTCGCGAGCATCCTCTTCTCCATGGCGCGCGACTCGGTGACGCTCGTAGCGACCGACTCCTTCCGCCTCGCGGAGAAGAAAATACCCGTCTCCGTATCGACCACGAGCGGCGCCTTCCTTATCCCCGCGAAGAACGCGCTTGAGATCGCCCAGGCGCTTCCCGAGGAGGACATCATCATTTCCTTCGACGAACATCAGTGCGCGTTCATCACGAATACCCTCATACTCGTCTCCCGCCTTACGAATGCGACCTATCCGGACTATCGCCAGATCATCCCGAAGGAGTCGGTCGTCGAGGCGACCGTATTGCGCAAAGATTTCGAGACCGCATTGAAGCGCACCAGCATCTTCGCCGACGCGTTCCAGAAGGTCCGCCTCTCTTTCGACCCGAAGAAAAAAGAACTGGTGCTCTCCGCACGCAACCAGGATCTCGGCGAATCGACCGAAACGGTCTCCGCGCAGCTCTCGGGCGAAGCGGCGCAAATGTCGTTCAACTACCGCTATCTGGCGGCCATCTTCGCGCTTACCGGCGCCGAGAGCCTTACCTTCTCCGTCGCGGGAGTCGGCCGCCCACTCATCATCCGCGGCGCAGGAGACGCCTCGCTCCTCTACCTCGTCTCGCCGATGAATCAGTAGCTAGGGCGTCGTGCTCGCGGTGCTCTCTGCGCTCCCCAGCGAAAGCGGCACCATGAGCGGTGGGTCGACGAAGAGTCCGGGATGCGACGCTGCGTATGCGGAGACGCCGTACTCCCACGCGGCGAATTGCGGGTCCTGGCCCGGGTTCGCGGGCGGCGGGCCCTGCGGATTATCCTTGTTCGTCGCGTAGAGGAGCGAATGGGGCACACCGTATGCTTGCCAGTCGCCGCGGAGCATCGGCGGGACAGTGGCGGGGATGGGGTCGGGTGCGCCGAAGTAGGTCTTCGGGTAGAGGGGGAGCCCGGCCTCCATCGCCTGCTTCCAGATCGGGGCGGCGATAAGGCCGGCAAGAGACGCGGCAGGGGTGTTGTCGTTGTTGCCGACCCAGATCCCGACAGCAAGCGAGGGCGTGTAGCCGACCGTCCACGCGTCGCGCGAGTTGTCGGTGGTACCGGTCTTGACCGCAACCTCGTAGCCGGGGATATCGAGGACGCCACCCGGGTTGTATTCCGGGATGCGCGCCTGCTGGTCGGAGAGCATAGCGCTCACATCGTTCGCATAATTCTGCGGCATGACCTGGGTGGGGGAGGGGGTGTACTTCTCGAGCACATTCCCCTGCGCGTCGTCCACCTCAAGAAGTCCCGTCGGGGGGTTATGCACCCCGCCGTTGCCGAAGGCGGCATAGGCGCCCACGAGGTCGAGGAGCCGCACCTCGCAGCCGCCGATCACGACCGTGAGCCCGCACTGGCTCGCATTGCCGAGCGTCGTGAGGCCGAAGGAGCGCGCGAGGTTGATCGCGTTCTGGATCCCGACCAAGTAGAGGACTTTGATCGCCGGAATATTGATCGACTGCGCGAGCGCGGTCTCGAAGGTCATCGGGCCGCGGAAAGTGTTGTCGTAGTTCTTCGGCGCGTAGCAGGGCGACGCGTTCTCGGTGACTGCGGAGGGCGGGCAGGCAGTCGAGAACTGCGTCGGCACGTCGAAGACGACCGTATCGCGGGTGTACCCCTTCTCGAGCGCAAGACCATAGATAAACGGCTTCATGGTGGAGCCAGGCTGCCGGAGGGCGAGCGCGGCGTTGTATTGGCCGTCGATCGTGGTGTCGAAGAAGTCGCGCGAGCCGACCATCGAGAGGATTTGCCCGGTCGCGGGATCGATCGCGACGAGGGCGGCGTTCGTCGCGCCGCCATTCGCCGCGTTCTTCAAGGCGCCGGCCTTGATGATCCCCTCTTCCTTCGCCTGGAGTGCTGCGTCGAGGGTGGTTGTCACCTTGAGCCCGGACTCGAGCGCGTTCGCGCCGTAGGTATCCTCGAGTTGGTTGAGTATGTAGAAGACGAAATGGGGCGCAATGATGCCTTGTGCGCCGGTCGCCGCGAAGGAGACCTGCTCTTGCTTCGCGCTCGCAGCCTGGTCAGCCGTGATGAACCCGAGCTGCTGCATGCGGGAGAGGACGAGGTTCTTGCGGGTATCGAGATCTGCGCGATGCGCGCCGTAGGGCGAGTAGTAGGACGGCGCCTGGATCATGGCAGAGAGGTACGCAGACTGCGCGAGATCGAGATCCTTCGGCGGGACGCCGAAGTATGCCTCGGACGCAGCGCCGATGCCGTAGAGGACGCCGCCGTAGGGGATCGTGTTGAGGTAGGTCTCGAGGATGGCGTCCTTCGAATACGCCTGTTCGAGGCGGATCGCGAGGATCCACTCGTGGACCTTGCGGACAATGCTCTTCTTGTTCGTCAAAAGGGTGTTCTTGACGACCTGCTGGGTGATCGTCGAGCCGCCCTGCGCGAAGGACCCGCCGAGGAAGTCGGCGATCGCCGCGCGCAGGATCGACGTGAGGCGGATACCGCCGTGCTCGTAGAAGCTCGAGTCTTCGATCGCGATCGTCGCGTTGATCGCGTTCGGATTGATGTCGCCGAGCGTTACCTGCACGCGCTTCGCGTCCTTGTTGTAGTCGTAGAGGAGCACCTGCCCCGTGCGGTCGTAGATCTTGGTCGACTGGGAGACCTGGCGGCTCGCGAAGGAGGCGATATCCGGGGTGGGCGTGAGCGCGACCGCGAGCGCGAAGGCGCCGGCGAGGACGAGCCCCACGCCGACGACGACGAGCGAAGAGAAGAGAAGCACGTGGCGCCAGGAGGGCTGTTTTTCCATAGGCAAATGCTAGCACAAACGAACACGCGGGCCTGAGGGCCCGCGCGTGCGTTTGTTCAGGGTAAGAAGCGCTAGAAGGTCTCTTCCTCGAGCTCACCGTCGGCGTTTCGGGTCTGGAAACCATAATCATCTCCTTCGGCTTCGATATTCTGCTTTTCAACAGGGTCCATATCCTCGTCGTCGAGCGGGCCGGGGCCCGTTTCCGGCAGCTCATCACTCTTCTCCTCATCGTATTCGTCTCCCATGATAGTGCGTCTAGCTCTAAAAATGATTAACCCTCGGTAGGGTTCCTGTATTTGAACAAAAACTTTTTTCTGCGCAAGGGGGCCCCTAGCGCGCGGGTGTGGATTGCCTGGCTGCCAGGGCGCAGAGGGCGAGCGCGAGGGCGTCGAGCTCGTCGTCGAGCCGCTTACCCGAGGGCGGGGAGGGGAGCGCGACCAGTTTCGGGATCATCCGGGCAACGGCGGCCTTGTCGGCGCGCCCATTGCCGGTCGCCGCGAGCTTCACCGCCTGGGGCGAATGCTCGACGACCGGGGTGCCGGCCGCGCCGGCGGCGGCGAGGATGGCGCCGCGCGCCTCGGCGACGCCGATCGCCGTCCGCACGTTGGTGCTGAAGAAGAGCGTCTCGAGCGCGAGCGCGTCAGGGGCGTGCGCGCGAAGCGCCTCAGCGACAGCGGCATAGACGCGCGCGAGGCGCATCGCCCGCGCGCCTTTCTCCGGCGTGATGCAGGCGCTCCAGACGTAAGTCGGCCTTGAAGGGTCACCCTCGATGACCGCGATCCCCATGCGGTCGTAGCCCGGGTCGACCGCGAGGATGCGCATACTATTCCTCCTCCGCCTCGCTCTCGGTCGACTCGTAGCCGCGCGTGTTGGTGAAGGCGCGTTGCACGTCCTCATGCTCGTCGAGGGCGTCGAGGATTGCGCCGAGCCGCTCTTCGTCCTCGCCGGCGAGCTCAACCAAGGGCTCGTTGGGGACGTAGCGCCCGTCAGGGAGCCGCGCGAAGGCCCACGACGCGGCTCCGGGCGCCGAGAGCTCGACGCCAAGCTTGCCGAGGAGGTGCTTCACCTCCTGGGTCGTGCGGTTCTTGTTGTCGGTCAGCGCTTCGACGATCAGCGCGACGCCGCCCGGGCCGTAGGCCTCGTAGACTACCTGCTCCAGGGAGCCCGCGTCCTTCGAAGTGCCCTTCGCGACCGCGCGCTCGATGTTGTCTTTCGGCATATTCGCGGCCTTCGCCCGCGCGATCGCCGCGGCGAGCCCGGGTGCGTCTACCCTCCCGCCCGCCTTCTTGCTCTCGAGCGCGATAAGCCGCGCGAAGCGCGAGAATTCGCGGCTTTTGACCGCATCCGTCGCCGCCTTCCTATGCTTGATCTGCGCCCATTTGTTGTGCCCCGACATGCGTAAACCGTATCACAAAAGGGTTTCGCCGCTCAAATAGCCGCGGCCTTTGGACGTGAGGAGGCGGCCTTGGGGGGAGCGCTCGATGAAGGCGAGGCGCAGCAGATACGGCTCGTAGACGTGCTCGAGGGTCTCGGGCTCTTCGTGGAGCGCGGAGGCCAAGGCGCGGATCCCAGCCGGGCCGCCGCGGAATGATTCGCGCAAGGTGTCGAGGTAGCGACGGTCGTCCTTGGTGAGGCCGAGGGCGTCGATGCCGAAGAGGGCGGAGGCTTCTTCGGCGAGGGCGGCCGAGAGCGGTGCCTCCTTCACCTCCGAATAATCGCGCATGCGCTTCACGAGGGAGTTCGCGACGCGCGGGGTGGCGCGGCTTCGCGCCGCGACCATCTCGACGACCTCTTCGGGCATCACGATCCCGAGGAGCTTCGCCGAGCGGCGGATGATGTCGCGCAGGTCTTGGCTCGTGTAGAAGTCGAGCTGGTACGTCCCGCCGCCGAAGCGCGAGCGCAAGGGGCCCGAGAGGTCCGCGATGCGGGTCGTCGCCCCGACGAGGGTGAAGGGCGGCAAGGCGAGCTCGACCGTGCGCGCCGAGGGGCCCTTGCCGAGCACGATATCGAGATGCCCGGATTCGAGGGCGGGGTAGAGCAATTCTTCGAGCTTCCTGGGGAGGCGATGGATCTCGTCGATGAAGAGCACGGTGCCCGGATCGAGGTTCGTGAGGATCGCGGCGAGGTCGGCCGCGCGCTCGACGGCGACCCCGGAGGTCGACTTCAACGGCGCGCCGAGCGTGAGGGCGATGAGGTGGGCCAAGGTCGTCTTCCCGACCCCCGGCGGGCCGTAGAAGAGGAGGTGCTCGGGCATCCCGCCGCGCTTCTTGGCCGCCTCAAGAGCGATCTGCACGTTCGCCTTTACCTGCTGCTGGCCGACGTACTCCTCCCACTCAGTCGGGCGCAAGGCGGCGTCGAGCGAGGCGGCGGGGAGGGCGGGGTCGGCGGACGGGCTTGACATAAAAAGGGGTCGTGTGCTAGCATTTTATCACACGGGAAGGCGATGAGTCAGTCCTGTCTGCTCTTTGGATGGAGCGGATTTTCTTTTTGATCCTGCGCATACTCCTTCGGGCAAGGCTTGACGGCCTCGGGCGACTCCCTAAGGGCGCTCTGGTACCTGCTTCGGCAGCGTGGCTGGGGCTACCCTCAAGCGTTTCGTCTACCCCGCCTCTGGCGGGTTTTGCCCGAGGGAGCATGGGCGGGATCGCTCCGTTTTGGGCGATGAAGGAGCGCTTCTCGGTTAATCCGCCATTCATGGCGCGGAAGATACTGTGGTAAGCGTCGGTATTAGGAGACATAACTCACTAGAGCTATGGCCAGCGAGGAACAGGCGCACGACGGCAAGATGTCGGTCGGAGAGGCCGGCCGGAAGGGCGGCGAGAAGGTCGCCAAAGAGCGCGGTCCGGAGTACTACTCCGAGATCGGCAGGAAGGGCGGCCACAGCCAGGGCAAGGAGAATAACCCCGGCAACTTTGCGAATCGTCGCGGCGAGGGCGAAGCCGACGCGGACGAGAGTGGGGGTTAGCCAGTAGCAGCACGCAAGGCGCCGCGGCCCTCTGGGCCGCGGCGCCTTGCGTGCTGGTTATGGGCGCGGGAGGTCCACCGTCCCCGCGACCTCCTCAAGCGAGGTGACGCCCGCGAGCGCCTTCAACACGCCGTCCTGCGCCATCGTGAGGTAGCCCTGCTTCGCGACTGCGCGGCGGATATCGCCCTCAGGCGGATTGTCGCGGAGGAAGTGCGCGAGTTCGTCGTCCATGAAGATCGCCTCGAAGAGGCCGATGCGCCCCTTGTAGCCGGTCTTCTCCTCGGTCGCCTCGGCCGGCTCGAAGACGGTGTCGATCTGCTGCGGGGCGAGCGACGCGTCAGCGACATTCTCGAAGAGCTTCTTGATCATCGCCTGCTCGGCGGCCGTCGTTGGGCGCGCCTTCTTGTTGCTCGGGTCGAGTTTGCGGACGAGGCGCTGCGCCATCGAGACGGTGATCGCGGAACCGAAGGACTTCGGGTCGGCGCCAAGGTCGGCGAGGCGGGGGAAGGTCCCTGCCGCATCGTTCGTGTGTACCGTCGAAAAGACGAAGTGGCCCGTGAGGGCGGCCTGGATCGCGATCCCGGCCGTCTCGGCGTCGCGGATCTCGCCGACCATGATCACGTCCGGGTCCTGCCGGACGATCGAGCGCAGCCCCTCGGCGAACGTGTACTTCTCGCCCTCGACCTGCGTCTGGACGATACCCTCGAAGTGATACTCGATCGGATCTTCGATCGTGATGATCTTGATCTCGGGCGTGTGGATCTCACGGAGGAAGGAGTAGAGCGTAGTCGTCTTGCCGCTTCCGGTCGGCCCGGTGTTGAGGAGCATCCCATTCGCGCGCCGGATCTCGACCTCGAGCCGCTCCAAGAGCTTCGCCGGGATGCCGAGCTCCTTGTACGAGACGCGGGTCGTCTCGGGGTCGAGGAGGCGGAGCACGATCGACTCGCCGTAGGCGCCGGGGATGAAGGAGGCGCGGATCTCGATCTGCTTCTCGGCCGTGTCGAGGGTGAAGCGGCCATCCTGGGCGCGGTCGGTGATGTTCAGCTTCGCGCCCGAGAGCACCTTGATGCGCGAATTCAATTGATGGTACGTGCGCGCGTCGAAGAAATAAGCGTCGGTCAGGAGGCCGTCGATGCGGAGCCGGAGCCGCGTCTTCTCGCTCTCGGGCTCGAGGTGGATGTCGGAGGCGCGGAGCGCGATCGCGCCGGCGAACGCGATCTCGAGGACGCGCGAGACGCGCTCAAGAGACTCCTCAGCCGTCGCGCGGTCGAACTCCTCGGCGAGCGCCTGCTTCGAGTGGTCGCTCGCGGCGAGCTTGGCGAAGGCCGCCTGCGGGACGCGGAAGACGCCCGGCTTCGACTCGATCGCGTGCGAGAGCTCGGCATAGCGCGCGAGCGCCTTCTCGAAGCTCTTCTTCGAGACGAGGTACTTGGCGACGTCGTAGCCGCGGCCGGCGAGCTCTTCGAGGAGCGCGGGCAGGGCGGGGTTATGCGGGTCGTTGACGGCGAGCGAGAGCTTCTTGGCGACGACGTCGAAGGCGGCCGCCTTCGTGGCGCGCGCTTCCTCCTCCGGGATGAGCCGCAGGGCGTCGGCGTTGACCGTCTTCAGCGCGAGGTCGGCGTACGGCATCCCGTACTTCTCCGAGAGGATGCGCGCAACATCCTCCTCCTCGCGCTCGTGGATCGCGGCGAGCTCGCTCTCTTCCTTGCTCGTGTCGAACGGGAGCTTCTTCGGGTCGTCTGGCATGCGTGCATTTTACATGCCCGCACAGCATGACTTGACAAGTATGTAACTAGTACGTACTTTGTATCCAGTTCCAGCGCAGCCATGGAGGCAATACATGCGCTTCTTGCTGATCTTAATAGTTACGGTCCTGCTTGCCGGCTGCGATGCGTACCCCCCTGGATACACACCAGTGACTGGGTATACATATGCACTGCCCTCAGCGGCGTATACTGCGCCGCCAACCGGCTACTGGTCCAGCAACGGCTGGGTCAGTTGCTGGGGGCGGGGCAACTGTCCGCCGTCGGCGAGCTATCCGCCGCCGGTCGTGTACGCGACCCCGACTCCGCTGCCATGGGCATTGCCATACGAGGCGGCGCGGCTTAGCTGGGAGCTGCACAGGCTCTTTGGCGACCATCACCGCCGCGACTGGCACCGCTAGACCTACGCGCCCGATTCTCGAGAGAGAACCGGGCGCGCGTTCGTATGCGGTACAATGCGGCGCATGACGATCGGCAGCCGGGCGAAGCGACTATTCTCGGATACGCACCCGGTACGCGCGCTTGCGGCGGCGCTCGCGCTCCTCGCAACGCTGAGCGTCCTCGGCGCGTGGTACGGCCACCACGAGCTCGCGCGTCTCTCGGCGCAGGTCGCTCGGCTCGACGCTGACCTCGCCTCGACCACGATCGCGCTCGCAGCGAACACTGCGCAGACCGACGCGATCTCCGCAACGCTCTCATCCGAGAAGGTGAACGTCGCCGGCGTCTCGAGCCAGGTCGCGATGCTCGCCAAGCTCCAATCGCTCGACCCAGAGCTCCTCGCGAAATATTCCAAAGTCTATTTCTTGAACGAGAACTACGTGCCCGCCTCGCTCACGACGATCCCCGATCAGTACGACTACTTCTCGGGCAAGACTCTCCAGATCCTCCCGCAGGTCCTGCCGCACCTCGAAGCGATGCTCTCCGCAGCGTCTTCGACCGGCGTCGCGCTCTACGCTTACAGCGCGTATCGCTCCTTCGACACCCAGGTCGCGCTCAAGAAGGACTACGTCGTGACCTTCGGCGCCGGGACCGCTGGCTCCTTCTCCGCCGACCAGGGCTACTCCGAGCACCAGCTCGGCACGGCCGTCGACCTCGAGACGACCGGTATGGGCGGCGAGCTTACGGGCGACTTCGCCAAGACGAGCGCGTACCAGTGGCTCACCGACAACGCGTACAAGTACGGCTTCACGCTCTCGTATCCGCCCGGCAACACCTACTACATCTTCGAGCCGTGGCACTGGCGCTTCGTTGGTATCCAGCTCGCGACGTATCTCCACAACAGCCACCAGTATTTCTACGATCTCGACCAGCGCTATATCGACTCGTATCTCGCGAACATCTTCGACTAGCTGTGCGGGCGCGCTTCGCGTGCCTCGAGAGAGGGCGTACAATCGGGGCATGACCGCTACCATCCGGACCCTCGAGGAGCTCGCAGCAGAAGCGAAGCGATTCGCGCTCGCCGTGAAGCCGAAAGAGCGCAGCGCGACTCTCGTCACCCTCTCGGGGGAATTGGGGGCGGGGAAGACCGCGTTCGCCGGGGCGGTCGCGAAGGCGCTCGGAGTAGGCGAGGCGGTCACGAGCCCGACGTTCGTCCTCGAGAAGATCTACGCGCTTCCCGTGTGCGACATCGAGCGCGGGTTCGACCGGCTGGTGCATATCGATGCGTACCGTCTCGCGGGCGCGGCCGAGCTCGCACCACTCGGCTTCGACGAGCTCATGCGGGACGCCGGCAACCTCATCCTCCTCGAATGGCCCGAGCAGGTCGGGCTCGACGCGGACCCGCGCGTCGCGGAGCGCGTCCGCCTCGAGCTCCAGGCCGACGGCTCGCGCACGATCGCGTATGGCTAGACAACTCACCTCGAAGCGCCGCAAGCGGCTCGTATTGCTCGACACGCACGCGATCATCCATCGCGCGTATCACGCCCTGCCCGAGTTTACGGGCCCCGACGGTCGGCCGACGGGCGCGCTCTACGGCCTTGTCGCGATGCTTATCAAGATGGTGAACGACCTCGAGCCCGATTACATCGCCGCCTGCTACGACCTCCCGGTCCCCACCGTCCGCCACGAGGCGTACGAGGCATACAAGGGCACACGCGCCGCGCTCGACGACGCGCTCGCCGAGCAGATCGAGCGCTCGCGCGAGGTCTTCAAAGCGTTCTCCATTCCCGTGTACGAGAAGCCCGGCTTCGAGGCCGACGACCTCCTCGGCACGATCGCCAGGGAGACGAAAGGGAAGGTCGACGTCGTGATCGCCTCGGGCGATATGGACACCTTGCAGCTCGTCGACGACGACCGCGTACGCGTCTACACCTTGAAGAAGGGCTTGAACGACACCATCCTCTACGACGAGGAGAAGGTTGAGGAGCGCTTCGGCTTCGGCCCCGCGCTCATCCCGGACTTGAAGAGCATCATGGGCGACCCCTCCGACAACATCAAAGGCGTGCCCGGCGTAGGCGAGGGGAGCGCGCTGAAGCTCGTCGCGAGCTACGGCGCCCTCGAGAAGCTGCTTGCCGCCTTGAAGAAGAAGGGTGGCGTCGAAGCCGTCGCGGCGAAGGCGGGAATCCAGAAGCGGTACGCACAATTGGTGCTCGATCACGAAGAGGACGCGCGCTTCTCCAAAGCGCTCGCGACCATCCGCACCGACGCGCCGATCGCGTTCGCTATTCCCGCGACGCCGTGGCAGGAGCACGCCGACCTGGTGGCGATCCTCGCGCTTCTCGACTCGATGGGATTCCGCTCGCTCCGGGACCGGGCCAAGAAGGCGCTCGGCGCCGCCGCAGGAGAGGAGCCTGGCGAATCAGCGAGCGAAGACGAAGCGGATGAGCGCGCCGTCGCCAAGCGCCCGGCAATCGCTCCGGAGCGCCTCGCCGAAGCGAAGGCGATGCTCTGGCTCATCTCCTCCGACTTCACGAACCCGTCCCTCGACGACATCCTCGCCTTCACGAAGCAGAGCGAGTTCGACGCTGCCTACGCTGCGCTCGAGGCGGAGATCGCGAAGCTCGGCCGCGTGCGCGAGGTGTACGAAGCGATCGAGAAGCCCCTGGTGCCGGTCATCGCGCGGATGGAGGCGCGCGGCGTGCTCGTCGACCCGGCGATACTCGCGCGGCTCGCGCACGAATATGCGCGCGAGCTCGCGAAGATCGAAGAGGCGATATTCAAGGCAGCCGGCCACCCGTTCAACATCTCGTCGCCGAAGCAGATGGGCGTTGTCCTCTTCGACGAGCTCGGCCTCGTCCCCGACCGGCAGAAGCGGACGGCGGGCGGCCAACGCTCTACCCGCGAGAGCGAGCTCGAGAAGATCCGCGAGCTCCACCCGATCGTCGGCGACATCCTCGAGTATCGCGAACTGAAGAAGCTCCTCTCGACCTACATCGAGAACCTCCCACCCCTCCTCGACAGCGAGCATCGCCTCCACGCGGAATTCATCCAGACGGGCACCTCGACGGGCCGCCTCGCCTCGGCCTCGCCGAACCTCCAGAACATCCCGCTCCACTCGGCGCGCGGGCAGGCGATCCGTCACGCGTTCGTCGCTCCGCCTGGCTTCGCGCTCGTCGCGCTCGACTACTCGCAGATCGAGCTCCGGCTCGCGGCGATCCTCTCGGGCGACGAGAAGCTCTGCGACATCTTCCGCGCGGGCCGGGACGTCCACCGCGAGGTCGCGGCGATGGTGTTCTCGGTCGCGCCGGAGGCGGTCGACCGCGAGATGCGCCGACGGGCCAAGGTGATCAACTTCGGCATCCTTTACGGCATGGGCGTCAACGCGCTTCGGCAGCAACTCGGCTCGACGACCGCGGAGGCGCATACGTTTCTCGACGACTATTTCCGCACCTTCACGCGCCTCGCCGAATACCTTGAAGAGACGAAAGGGTTCGCGCGCAAGTACGGTTACACCGAGACCTTGTTCGGCCGCCGCCGCCAGTTCCCGGAGATGAAGTCGCCTTTGCCCTACGTCCGCGCGCAGGCGGAGCGCATGGCGATCAACGCGCCCATCCAGGGCACCGAGGGCGACATCATCAAGCTCGCGATGGTCGCGGGCGACGCGATGCTCGAACGCGCAGGCGCCGCAGAGGACGCGCACCTCGTCCTCTCGGTGCACGACGAACTCGTCTACGAGATCCGCTCGACGCGCGTCGACGAGCTCTCCGCGCGGATCAAGCGGGTGATGGAGTCGGTTCTCGACGGCCACGACACGCACGGCGTTCCGATCGAAGCGACGATGAAGGCCGGGCCCGACTGGGGCTCGCTCGAATAGGCATGATCTACCTGTTCCACGGCTCGGATACCGAACGCGTCCGCGCGAAGGCGTTCGAGTGGGTGGCGAAGGCGCGCGCGAAAAATCCCGCGCTCTCCTACGCGCGCCTCGCCCGCGAAGAGCTCTCCGTCGGCCTTCTCGACGATGCGGCGAATGCGGGCGGGCTCTTCGTTTCGCGCCTCCTTATCCTTCTCGACGATCCGTTCCCTGTGGCGCGTGCGAGCGCGGGAGAGGGCGAGGCAGAAACGGACGTGAGCGAAACGCCCACGAGCGGGAGCCTGGTCGAGGACGCGCTCGATCGCCTCGCGGCGTCCGACAACGCGATCGTGATCCTCGCGCCCAAGCTCGCGAGCGCGAAGGCGAAGAAGATCATCGCGAAAGCCAAGCAGGCCTACGCCTTCGACCTCGCCGCGAAGCGCGCGGAGCGCGGATTCAATAGCGCGCTCGTGAACGCGCTCGCCTCCCGCTCGCCCGAGCGGCTCTGGCTCGAGGTCGTGCGCGCCTTAGGGCAGGGCGACGCGCCCGAGCAGCTCCACGGCCTCCTCCACTGGAAGGCGCGCGACATCCTCGAGAAGGGGAGCGCGAAATGGAAGCCGGCCGAAGCGCGTACGCTCTCCGCGGACCTCATCGCACTCCTCATGGACGCGCGAGCCAAGGGCTTCGACCTCGCGCTCGCGCTCGAGCGTTTCGCGCTTGCGATCTGAGCGCCAGCGCTTTTTCGTTTTCTCAAGAAGTGCGCTAGGGTGCCGAGATGGCAAGAGAAGAGAGTGTGGTGCGATTCGAGCGCGTTTCGTTCGGCTACAGCGACGACAAGCCGATCCTCGACGAGGTGGACTTCACCATCCGGCGCGGCGCGAAGCTCGCGGTGATGGGCCAGAACGGCGCCGGCAAGTCGACCTTGTTCGCGCTCGCGGCCGGCGTTCGCTCGCCTGAGAGCGGCGCCGTGCACCGGGCTGCCGGGCTCACCATCGCGACGGCGCGGCAGGTGATCCCGCGCGCCGAGCTCACGCTCACGGTGCGCGCGTTCTTCGAGAAACAGTTCGCGCGGCCGGTCTATGACATCGACCCGCGGATCGACGCCGTTCTCGAGGTCGTGAATCTCGCGGCGGATCACGACCGGCTCGTGCAGAGCTTCTCGGGCGGCCAGCAGGCGCGGCTCCTCCTCGCGTCGGCGCTCATCCAGGATCCGGAGCTTCTCCTCTTGGACGAGCCGACGAATAACCTCGATCAGGCAGGGATCGAGCATCTCACGCGCTTCCTGGTCGAGTATCGGGGAACCGTGGCCGTCATCTCGCACGACGCGGCGTTCTTGAACGCGTTCACGACCGGCGTGCTCTACCTCGACGCCGCCACGCGACGGGTCGAGCAGTATGCGGGCACCTATGCCGACGTCCAAGAAGCTGTCGCGGCGCGGATCGAGCGGGAGAATCGCAAGAACGCGCTCCTCGCGAAGAAGATCCAGGAGAACAAAGACAAGGCGAACTTCTTCGCGCACAAGGGCGGCAAGATGCGGCTCGTCGCCAAGAAGATGCGCGCTGAGGCCGAGGAGATGGAGGAGGCGAAGGTGGATGTCCGCAAAGAGGACAAGACCATCCGCCCCTTCGCGATCCCCGCGCAGCCGGGCCTGCGGTCGGTCGTGCTCGAGCTCACGGGCTACGCCGTCCTCAAAGCCGGCAAGCCGGTCGAGAAGCGGGCGAACGTCGCGCTCCGCAAGGGCGGCCACCTCCTCGTGGCGGGCCCGAACGGGATAGGCAAGAGCACCCTGCTCGAAGCGATTGCAGGAGGCTCCGCTCGGGGTGCGACTATTGCGCCGGGCGTCCGGGTGGGCTACTACCGCCAGGACTTCTCGACGCTCGACTTCGCGAAGACCGTGTACGACGCGCTCCTCGCGGTGATGGAAGAGCGAGACGAGGAGAAGATGCGCGCCACGGCCGCGGGCTTCCTGATAGGCGCGGATACGATCCGCACGCAGATCGGCGATCTCTCAGAAGGGCAGAAGGGGCTCGTCGCGTTCGCCTCGCTCGTCCTTGCGCGCCCCGGGCTCCTCATCCTCGACGAGCCGACGAACCACATCAACTTCCGCCATCTGCCGGTGATCGCGAAGGCCTTGAGCGACTACGCAGGCGCGATGATCCTCGTGTCGCATGCGCCGGAGTTCGTCCGGGAGATCCGCATCGACGACGTGCTCGACCTGGCGAAATAAAAGAGACGCCGCCGCGCAGGGCGCAGCGGCGAGTTAGTACGGCAGAGATAGGAGCGCTCCCTCGAGCTCGTCGAAAGTCTCGATAGTCGCATGCGGCCGCTCCTCCTCGGAGGCGGGTTCGTACGCACCCCATCGCCCGTGTGGTAGACGCATTCGTACCGTGACGAAACCGAGGCGATTGCCTGCGGCGATTTCCTTGTCGAGTCGGTCGCCGATGATGACGAAACGACTCGGCGGAAGCGCACAGCTTGCGAGAAGAGATTCAAGCGCCGCCTGCTTCAACTCGGGTTCGGGAACGACGATCTCTAATCGCAGTATTCCCTTGAGGCCGAGATGCGCGATCTTGCGTAACTGAACCTCCTCGTTTCCCGCAGTTAGTAGCACCGTGCGTTCTCCATACCGCCGGACGAACTGATGCGCTCCCGGCGCGAGCGTGAGCTGCGGGAGGTTCTCCCATGACCCCCGCATGTCGCGCGTCGTGTTGGCGAGCGTATCGTCGAGGTCGACGATGAAGAGCCGATCGGAGAAGAGGGGAGCCATCACGCCGGGTCTCCCGCCAGGACTTGCGACAATACATGCGCGAGCTTGGCTGGGTCGTGGCGGACGGAGGCGCGCAGGGAGCCGATCGCGTCGTTCGGATCAGTGACGACCGGAACGGCAGAGAGGAGCGGGACGGCGTAGACCGAGCGGCCGTCGTCGCGCATGTCGTGGAGGAGCGGTACGGCTGCGCGCTCTTCTTCGTATACGCGGGATTGCTCCGCGGTGACCGGCTGTGTGTTGCAGACGACCGTATCGAAGAAGCGCGGGCCGAGGTACTGCTCCAGATAGGCGACGTAGTCGCGCACCGACCATGTGGCCGGCACGCGACGGCGCTCGTTCATGAGGTTCACGACGTATGCCTTGCGCCCGCCTGCTTCGCGGAGTCTTGCGACGATGCTGGGTACGAGAAAGTTGGGTATCACCGAGCACGCGAGCGTGCCTGGGCAGACGATGACTGCATCCGCTTCCGCTATCGCGCGGAGCGCGCTCGGGTTCGCCCTCGGCAGCGGGTCAAGCCAGAGTTCCTCGATACCGCCCGCGCCGACGAGGTCCGCTGTCGAGATGTCGTGCTCTTGGGTGAGAACGGTACCGTCGGCGAGTCGCGCGTGCACGTGCGTCTCGTCGAACGTGACCGGCGCGATCTCCCCCGCGAGGTGGAGCGTCTCGCGGATAGCGCGCATCGCGCGCTCGCCATCCCCGCAGTGGTGCTTCAGGGCGGCGAGGACGAGATAGTTGCGGAGCGTATCGCCGTTGACGCGTCCCTCGCCGAAGCGCTGCCCGGCAAGAAGCCACGCATCGCGCGCCTGGTCCTCCGAGAGCGCCAGTATGCACTGCCCGATATCGCCGGGCGAAATGATGCGATGCTCGATCCGGAGCATGCCGCTCGAGCCGCCGCTGTCCATCGCGGTCGGAATGGCGGTTATTGCGAGCCCGAACCGCTCCTGAATGAGCCGGAGCGCCGAAAGGACCGCGTGCTGGCCTGTACCGCCGCCGATAGTGACTACCTTCATGTTGTCCTCCGTATATATGACCGAAAGGTACGGCCTCTATACGGTAACTAGCGCAACAGGCTCGACGATGCGAGTCCGCCCAGTTGGATTCGAACCAACAGCTCGTGTATAATAAAGGCACCCGCCTCTAGCTCAATCGGTAGAGCAACCGCCTTTTAAGCGGTAGGTTCCGGGATCGTTCCCCGGGGGGCGGACATGAATATGCTGAAAGAACGATGCATCGCTTTGCGGCGGCAAGGGCATACCCTTCCTGAGATCGTGCGAGCCACGGGTCGTTCAAAGACCACCGTATATTTTCATATCCAAGATTTACCCTTGGCCCCAGAAAAACTTGCCGTGGTGCGTAGAGCCGCAGGGCAACGCATTCGCCAATTTGCACTCGCGAGAAAAGGAAAAAGTGCTCGCGAATTCATTCCTGTAACTAAGTGGACGCCACAAAATGTACTGCTACTCGGACACCTGCTCTTCGACGGCGAAATTATGCGAAGAGTATGTGCCTACAATAATCGCAGCGAGGCGCTCCGCAATCGGGTAGAAATACTAATGCAAAGCGTATATGCATTTGCGCCAAGTCGATACAGGAATACAAAAACAGGAGTGGGCAGAATCGCCTATTTCAACGTCGCTCTTTCTGAGCATCTGCATGATCGTGCGCGTATGTTACTGGGAGAAATTGTCACGCTACAGAAAAAGCTTAAGCGAGAGTTCTTGAGGGCTTTTTTCGATGACGAAGGCTGCATGGATTTTATGCCGTCTAAACGTAGACGCGTGCGCGGATACCAAAAAGATCTTACTATTCTCAGGATCGTAAAGGCACTCCTAGCGGACTTTGGGGTTGAAGCGCGGATCGTGGAGCCAAATGAAATAGCGATTATCGGAAAACAGAATCTCGAACGCTTTGAGATAGAAATAAATTTCTCTCCAGGCGTTTGTATAAACGGTAAACGTACAAACAGTCGATGGAAGAAAAGTCTCGAGAAGCGAGAGCTTCTTCGGATGGCGATAGCTTCCTATAAGAACTAGTCGTACGTGAACGCGTCGACGATGCGGCCCTCGCGGTCGAGGAGCTCGACGACGTCGTAGCTCGCGCGCCAGAGGGGCCCTTGCTTGCGCGTTTCGTTCACGCTCGCGAAGGCGGGGAGTTCGGAGAGGGGCTTCCGGCCGAGGTAGATGCGCCAGTCGGGGAGGACGAAGCCCGCGTCGCCCTGGTGCGCCGCGAGGCAGCCGGAGTAGTTGAGGTACGTGTCGAGGAAGTCCTGGCAGGTGAGGTTCAGGTTCGCCTCGCCCGCAGCGGTCGGCATCCGGCAGGTGCCCAGGGAGCGCGTGTAGTTGATGCAGTCCGGGTCGTGGATATATGGCTTGCCGTAGTAGGTCGTCATCTCGGTGTTGGCAGAGGGGCACGACTGCGAGAGGGAGGGGGTGAAGCTCTGGGTGCTCCCGAAGTAGCCCGTGCACTCGTTCTCGCGGAAGGAGCCGCCCACGGGCGACTCACCCGAGGTGATGATCGCCGTGTCGCCCGGCCGGAGGTAAATATCGCTTGTCGGATTCACGATCCCGGATGCGGGGATCGCGGTGCCCTGGGGGATGTACGCGTACTTGTAGGTCGCGCCCGAGAGGAGCTCCCAGCCCGTTATGTCGATCGGCGCTCCGCCGTCGTCGGCAGCGTAGATCTCGACGTACTCCTCGCCCGGGTCGCTCGAGCTCGCGTCCCCGACCGAGCCCGCGAGCGAGACGCGGCCGCGGTAGGGCGAGGTCGCGGGGAAGGTGACGCCCGGCACTGTGATCAATGGGTTCGTCGAGCCGTAGCCGTAGCCAGAGCCGCTGCCGGAGCTATAGCCGTACGACGAGCCGCTCGAAGACCCCGGCAGGTGGATTTCGGTCTGCCCGATCGCGAAGGGCGCCTGCGGGAGCGAGAAGTAGGAGCCCGTCGTCGACCCCTCCGCCGTAGCGGAGACGCTCGTCGCGGTCACCGCCGGGAGCCCGAAGGAGACGCCGCGGGTAGGGCCGCCGATCGCGATCCAGAGGAGGAAGATGAACGCGAAGAGGCCGACGAAAAACCACGCTTCATTCATGGCTTCGATGATAGCAGCCGCTTGAGCTCGTCGCGGACCACCTGTGCATCGCTCCACAGCTCCTTCGCCCCGGCGGCGCCCATGATGTAGGGGTCGGTGCCTTTGCCGGTCACAAGGACGGCGTCGCCCGGCCGCGCGGCCGCGAGCGCCCTGCGGATCGCTTCGCGCCGGTCCATCACGATCTCCGGCTGCCGCACCATTCCCGCTGCCATCGCGTCGACGATCGCGCGCGGGTCTTCGTCGTACGGATCCTCGTTCGTGAGGATGACGAGGTCGCAGGCGGCGTCAGCGATCTTGCCCATCAAGGGCCGCTTCCAGGTGTCGCGCCCGCCACCCGTGTTCCCGAGGACGCAGACCTTGCGCACCGGGTAGGCGGCGTAGAGCGCCTCGAGGGAGTCGGGCGTGTGCGCGTAGTCGACGACGGCCGTGAAATCCTGGCCCGCCTCGATGCGCTCGGTGCGGCCCGGGATGCGCTCGAGCTTCGCGAGCGCGTCGGCGATCGCCGGGAGCGGGACGCCGAGGAACTCCGCCGCCTTGATGACGGCGAGAGAGTTCATGATGCTGAAGGAGCCCGGGAGCTGGAGCGAGAAGCGCGTGCCGTGGTAGGTGAACGCCGCGGTCCCGGGGCCGAGGGCGATAGCCGTCGCCTCGGCGTAGGAGAACGGCCGCTTCTCTTCGACCGGGAGCGCGAGGTAGGGCGCCGCGGCCGGATCGTCGCCGTTCGGGATGATCGCGCGGGGGCGCTTCGGGGAGCGCGCGAGCTCTCTGCCGATCTCGAGCTTCGCCGCCGCGTACTTCTCGAACGAGCCGTGGCGCTCGATGTGCTCCCGCTGCAAGTTGGTGAACACGAGCGCGTCGAGGTCGAGGTGGCGGTGGCGGAAGTTCAGCGTGCTCTCGCTCGTGATCTCGACGACCGCGTAACGACAGCCCGCCCGCTTCGCCCGCGCGAGGAAGTGCTGGATGAAGCCGCGGCCTGGCATCGTCATCTTGAAGAGGTTCGGCTCCGACTGGTCGTTGATCGCGAAGCGGATCGTGCCGGCGACGGCGGTAGGGTATCTCGCATGCCGGAGGACGGTGAAGAGCATATCCGCGACCGAGGACTTGCCCTTGGTGCCGGTGACGCCGATGACCGTGAGCGAGCGGGCGGGGAAGCCGTAGGCGAGCGCAGATGCGAATGCGAGTGTCCGATGGTAGCGAGGCAGCAGGGGGCGCACCCATGCGTCCGGCACGACCTTCTTGAGGAGCGCGACGATGCGTTCGACGAGCGCGTACATATTATTTCGCGCTAAGCGCAGCCCGGAGCCGCGCGTCCTTGCCGTCGATGCCCTGGGGAATAGCTTGCACCGCGCGGCGCGCCTCGCGCTCGGTGTAGCCGAGCGCGACGAGGGTCTCGAAGACCTCGCTATCGGGGCCCTGCGCGTCCTCGCCGGGCGCGATCTTCTCGCCGAGTTCGACGAGCATCTTCTCCGCGAGCTTCTTGCCGAGGCCGACGACCTTCGTCAGGTAGCCGAGATCCCGTGCGGCGATTGCAGTCGCGATCGCCCGCCGCGGCGCCCGGCGCAGGACCCCGAGCGCGGTCTTGGGGCCCACGCCCGGGACGGCGAGCAGCTTCTCGAAAAAGTCGCGGTCGGGAGCGTCGGCGAAGCCGTAGAGCTCCATCCCGTCCTGCTTCACGGCGAGGTGGGTGGCGAGCGCGGCCTCCCGCCCCTCGGCGAGGCCCGCCGTGTCAGCGAGGTGGACCTCGACCCCGAAGCCCGCGACCTCGATCACCGCGCCTGCGGCGCTCAAGGAGATGACCGGCCCGCGGATGCTTCGAATCATGGACACATGATACCGCCTCGTGTACTATGCGCCCACATGGCTATCACGACCTCGGCAAAGAAGGCGATCCGCGTCTCGGAACGGCGGCGCGTCGTCAACATCCGCCGCAAGAAGGCCTTGCACGACACGGGGAAGGCGCTTGAGCGCGCACTCGCCGCGGGCGACAAGGCGGCAGCGGCGAAGCTCCTCCCGGCCGCCTATCAGGCGGTCGACAAGGCGACCAAGCGCGGCGTCCTCAAGGCGAACACCGCCGCGCGCAAGAAGAGCCGCCTCGCGCGTCTCGTCTCCGCCAAGTAGGGCACAAAAAGTACAAAGGTCAGTTTCAGAAAAATTTTTACGCGCTTCGCGCAGCGAAGCGTATGGAGGAATGGGGCTAAAAACGATTTCGCGGTTTCGGATGGACAGGTTCGAGCCGAAGATTTTTTGGAGGGAGGATTTTTTGGAGGGGAGGTCGCAACCCGTGGAGCACACCCCTTGCCCCACCCGTCCCGTGCGCGTGGTGTGCAGAGTTCATTTCTTTTCGCCAAGTTTTTCTGGGCTTGGCGAAAACTCCCTACTCTCGACTTCCTATCAAATTTCCACTCTCGTACCGCTTTACCGCCGTGCTAAGAGTAAGGTTTGCAACAAGTGTCCAAAAAATAGCAACGAGCCAAATCAAAACATACCAGACCGGATTGATGTCTCGTACAACCTCAACAGGGATGCCGCCAATAGCGGGAGCCCTATGAGAAGGGCAAGAAGTACTGCCCGACCGACCACATTGAGTTCAACGCAGCCGATGAGAAGTCGTCTGGCCAAGGCGTCATCTTTGGCGTGAAGCCGCTCGAGATCCTTATCCCGTACATCAAGGTGCTCACGAAGCGCGGCCAGCTCGTCCTCGAGCCCTTCGGCGGCTCGGGCTCGACCTTGATCGCCTCCGTCGCCCTCGGCCGCCGCTGCTACATCATGGAGAAGTCGCCGGTGTATGCCGAGGTCATCCTCGACCGCTGGGAAAAGAGGACGGGCAAGAAGAGGGTTAAGCTCCATGGCTCGTAATGCCGAGGACAAAAACGCTTGCTTGAGATATTGGCAGAGATGCCAAACGTGCTGTTCGCGTGCCAAAAGATTGGGATTGTCCGTGCGACCTACTACCGTTGGCGGGCGACGGACCCGGCATTCGCGCAGGCAGCCGACCGCGCACTTAGGCTAGGGCACGAAGGCGTTGCGGACATAGCAGAAATGTCGATGATCAAACTCGCCAAGAAAGGCAGCTTCCCAGCCGCAAAGTTCCTCGCTGAGCGTAACTCCGACCACTACGCACCCAAAGCACGCCAATCTTTGTTGCGACCGCCAGATTCAGAGGACTTTAAACTGGCGCACCTCAACACCGACCTCACGCCTCTACAGCGGGACGTTATGTATCACTGGACCAGGGCTGAGAACGAAGAGCTCAGGAAGCGGCTTGAACAGTATGAGGCCCCGGCTGTTACGCAACCGCCCCCGAAGGACGACCCTCCTTAGCTAGTGGGACTGTGAACGTCGGCGCTTCAACTTCGCATGTTCAGCCGCAAATTCAGCGCGCAGTCTCGCCCGTTCTTCGCGTACCTGCCGATCCGACACCTTATTGCGGTGCCGATCATACGACTTGCGGGCAGGACTCTCGCGGGAGACAAGGCCTGAGTTCTCTCGGCGGAGGAATACGTACTCATACGGCTTCCCATCGGGCGTAAGGATGATACGAGCCTTGAGGGCGCCTTGACGCACGTACTTACGCATCGTTTGGGGATGGATCTTGAAATCGCTCTGCAATTGCCAGTCGAGGAAGTAGCTGTGGCGGGAGGTCGCGACGTACGGAGGGATGATACCGACTAGGATAGCGGAATGACAGGAGCGGCAGAGAATGCCCCACTTGGTATAGAGGTGATTCGTCCCACGTGCGGTGTTGCGGCAGATGCAGCATGAATAGGAACCTTCGAGTTCGTATCCGTCCGGCTCCTGTCGTAACCGACGTTTGCGCCGTGCGTCCTCCTCAGCTCCCTTCAAGAGGAGCTCGAAGAACTGATATAGGTTCTCCGCGCCCTCTCGCGCCTCGGCGTCGGTCACGGGCTCGCCTTTGCGCTTCTCAAGCAGCACCTTGAACTCCTCTACGGCTTTGTCGGAGAGCGACATGAGCTATGGAGTGTCGAGATGCCGCTTTACTACCTCCACAATCCTGTCTTTGCCGCCCCTTGGACGATTTAGGAACGGGAGACCAATAAAGCGATGTCTGCCGATCGTGCCTATCCAAACGCCGTCGTCTTCCTCGACCCTAATGACGTCCGCAAAGACCGGGTCAGTGAAAACGTCTTTGAAACTTTTATATCCATTGATAAAGACCGGCTGGGTCGGGTTGATGTGGTCTAGAACTCATTTCAATAATACCCGCACAGCAATCAGAGCGCAGGCGAAGTGAAAGAAGCCGCGATAGGTCTCCCGACCGGATACCTGCCCGAGAAGAACGTGGACAAGAAGTGCCAGGCACGTCTCGACCCTAAGCGCGCACCCATCGTCAGGCAGCTCTTTGAGAAGGTCGGCGATGAAGGATGGAGCGGTCGGCAGACATACCGGTGGCTCGACAAGAGCGGCTTCCGCACCCGGACCGGCAAGCGTCTCTCGCTCGCAAATCTCTACATCATCCTCCGCAACCCCTTCTACTACGGCGAGTTCGAGTACCCAGTAGGGAGCGGCGAGTGGTACCAAGGCAAGCACGAGCCAATCATCACCAAAGACCTCTTTGATCGAGCGCAGGCCTCCATACGCGACCAGTACATCCCCAAGACTGAGAGCAAGGAGTTCGCCTTCACCAAGCTCATAAAGTGCGGCGTCTGCGGGAGCGGCATCACGGCAGACGAAAAGTTCAAGCGGCTCAAGGACGGCGGCACCAACCGCCACGTCTACTATCGCTGCACCCACGCCAAGGATACTGACTGCGCAAATCCGCCCATCAACGAGATGGCGCTCATCGAGAAGCTGGCGAACCTGATGGACACTCTCGACCTCGACGAGATCGGCATGCGCGGGAAGATCGAAGAGGAAATCGCTCGGTACAACAAATTCCGCGTGGGCGTGCTCGGAGCGACGAAACGCGAGCGCGGCACGGACATCGACATCCGCACCTACGCAAAGTATCTCCTCAAGGAAGGGACGCCTTCGGAGAAGAGGGAGCTGCTGTCGTGTCTGAAGACTGGGCTGGTATTATTCGACCGTAATGTAACGCTCAGTCCGCCTCGGTACAGGAGAAGCTCGCGGAGGAGAACCGGCCCAAGAAGAAGTTCCAGGATTTCACCTTCACCAAGCTCATGGTCTGCGGGGTATGCGGCTCGGGCATCACGGCGCAGGAGAAGCAGAAGAGTCTCGTCGACGGCGGCGCAAACACCTATGTGTACTATTCCTGCTGCAAATCCAAAGACCGCGAATGCCGGAACCCGTATATACGCGAGGACCGGCTGATCGAGCAGCTGCTCGCGCTCCTTGAGCACGTCAGCATCGACGAGATCGGGGCGCGGCACCTCATCGAGAAGGAGGTGGCCCGATACAATAAGCTGCGGAGCGCCATGCGCGACAAGAGCGAGAAAGTGAAGGCGGATGAGATGGACATACGGCGGTATGCCAAGTATCTCTTGGAGAACGGCACGCTGCCGGAGAAGCGGGAGCTGCTCTCCCATCTCAAGGGCCGGATTATCCTGAAGGATCGCAGGATCGCGCTTGAGGGTTAGTGCAAGCGCAAAACCGCGCGATGAGAATCGCGCGGTTTTGCGGCTTTCAGGCCGGAAGGTATCGAACCGAACACGGCTCGTATTCAGGGCCAAACGGTCTCAAACGCGGTCTCTGACTGCTGTGCCCCGACTCGGTAGCGAACCTAGCCCAGTGAGGCACTTCAAGGGGCTTTTGACGATCTTGGGCAAAGCAAGACCGACGCCACTCGGTCGGGTGGCATGAGCGCAAAAATGGACTTACTTAACGACAGTGAGTTCGTCCGAAGAAGAAACCCAAAGTTGGATTCCTTGTGGACTATTGCCGTACCAAGTAATCGGCTTAGTGCCGTCCTCAATCCATATAAAATACGTGCCTGGTGAGAGGTTGGTGGTGTATGACCAGCGCTCGTTAGCGACCAGTACTGTGCTTGTGGCGACTACATTACGGGGCTGATTCTCATTGAAGACCACAATGAAGAGCTTGCTCAGACTTGCGGCGGTCCCTGTGAGGTTAAGAACACGTCCTTGCGGCACCCAGGATCCTTTATCGACCGTAATGGCATCAATGACCGTTATCGTCGCTGCAGCAAGCGCGTTTCCTTGCTCATCCTTTATCTCAATGGCGTACGTACCGGACGGATAACTCGCCTTAGAGTTTGGAAGCCCCGCCTTCCAGCGACCATCGGTAACGTTCGCGTATATTGCCTGCTTGCCGTTGACGTAAATATAAACGCCTTCGAGTCCGGAGGCAGAGCCACTCAATGCCGGTGCCCAATCTAATCCTTGAGGGGGCGTCTCTTGCCGCAGCACATCCTGATCGATTGTTGCTGTCTCGGTCGCGGCCCCACTACTGGCCGTTGTTGTCGCGCTTGTTGGTGCTGCCACAGGCTGTGTTCTTTGAGTAAACTCTGGGGGCTGCCTGCTTTCCCGCCACCCAACTCCGACAAGGATGATAGCTCCCACGATAAAGATGAGGGTGAGAGGCGAAATGAAGCCGCGAGCTTTTATTTGCATGACATCACTCTAGCACGACCTTGTAGTGGTTGAGCCTGGATGCCAACTCTGCGGCTCGGTCACTTGAATTGTCACTAACGGGTGCTCTCAGCAGGAATCGAACCTGCATTTCCTCCTTCGGAGGGAGATGTCCTATCCGTTGAACGATGAGAGCGGACGCTTTGAGTTATACCGCACGCGGCCGCTCTACGCGAACGCGAAGTGACAAGGCGAGACGCGTGCTATAGGATTGCGCGAGGTTCAATAACGGGGAGTCGCGTGGTGGAGAGTTTCATCGAAGGGCTCCTCGTCGGGGCTGTTGTGGGGACCAGTCTTGGTCCCGTTGCGTTTTGGGGCGCCGCCGTCTTGAAAGACGGAGCCACACAGGCGCTCCCGATCATTATCGGGGGGAGCTTGGGGGATCTGTTCCTTGTTAGCAGCGTGCTTTTCGTTCGGCGCGCGGACGACGGGATGCTTTCCCAAGCGATCGGGAACTTCGCCCGATCGCTCGCCGGGTCTCCGGTCGAAGTAGCGGTGCTCGTCATGATCGGCGCCGTCTTGCTCACGATGGATTCGAACGGCACGCCGACGGTGCGGACCAAGACCTGGGGGCGATACCTCTTCTCGTTCCTCGGGACGCTCCGGCCCGACACGTTCGCTGCCGCATGGTTCGCGATGGAAGCCTTCGCGCGAGCCGATGCGGACACGGGCGCCTTTCTTGCGGGCGTCTACATCGGCGCATTCGCGACCTGGTGCCTGAGCGTCGGAGTGTTCATCCACTACGCGAGGGCGGCAGTGCGCGCCCTTGCCCAGTGGCTGATGAGTCGTGGCCGCGTGTTCGGCGGCGTCGGGTCGCTTATCGCGTCTTCTCCGCCGCTTACGAAATGCCTTGGCGTGCTCTGTATCGCGGCGGGGATGCTTTCCTCCGCGCCGCTTCGCTAGCCGCCCCATCGAGAACCGCCCCAGCGTTCTCGATGGGGCGGTTCTCTTTTTTTGAATGGTGCCCCCGCACGGTACCGCAGAGCACCAGGCGAGGCAGCACAAGGGTATTTTGAGCGGCTTCTATCGTCTGCACCAGAGGCCCCACGGTCTGTGTCATTTTCAAAACAAGTTGACTCGCTCAGGTTCTTCGTGGCCCAGTATGCATTTACCGCTTTTAGCAGGCAGTTCAAGGATATTTTTGCGCTCCAGCGCATGGTCGGGCGTTTTGGAGCGGGCCGCACGGTACCGCACCGATCCCGCGCTTGCCGGCCGGATTAGCTGAGACGCGCCGCGTCTCATTTTCTCAAAAATACGGCTCAATGGCGTAGAAATGAGACGAATGAGACGCCCTTAAAAAGGGAGTAGCGCCCGTCTCACTAACCGGCTGCCAGCCGAACTTGAACTTGACAGTATCCATATGACGTGCTATATAGATACTTAGGTTAGTTGCCTAAATTCACCCCTGAATTAGGACACCCTCGTTTTTGATAATACCTGCCGTTAAGGCAAGCTCCCGCGCACTCCGGTATCCGAGAATCCGCCTCGGCTTGTCGTTGATGATAGCGCATGCTT
>JAGWWI010000026.1 GCA_018970465.1 Patescibacteria group bacterium | reverse complement strand
GTCGCGCTCGCCGCGCCCTCGGCGCTCGCGGGCGGCGCCTTCTCGGTCGCGCGATCCGAGGCGGGCGCGGCGGCGCCGCGGGCGCGCTACCGCGCGGACGCGGTACGCGAGCCCTTCCCGCTCGCGCGGCGGATCGTGATCATCCAAATCGGATTCTAGGACGCGCGCGAGGCGGCGAGCGGCCGCTTCACGAGCTCCGAGAGCTGCATGAAGACGAACGACCACGCCCACACGAAGAGCGCGAGCTGCCACGAGATCGCGGCGGGCATGAGCCAGCCCGTCAACGCGAGCGCCGTCGCGAAGGCCTGCGTCACCGAGGTCGCGATAATGACCGCCGAGGAGGGGAGGTAGTGCCACCAGCGCTCCTTGGTGTGCGCGACGTAGATGAGGAGGTGGCCCGAGACCGTGAGCTTCAGGAAGAAGAGCGTCTCGACCAACGGCAACGGCAGACGGAAGTAGTAAAACGCGAGCGAGAAGAGCAAGAGGCTATTGACGACGCCCACGAGGCCGTAGAGGAGGCTCTGAGAGAATTGCGCGCGCACGTTGATGCGCAACGGGCGGTGCGCGACCTTCACCCGATCGCTCGCGAGCGAGATGATCGGGATGTCGTTCAGGAGCGCGAGCAGGATAAGCTGGAGCGGGGAGAGCGGATAGAGGCCCGTCGCGATGCCGAGCACGACGATCGTCACGATAAGGCGGAAGCTCTCGGAGATCCGGTAGAGCGAATAGGTATAGAGGCGCGCGAATATCTTCCGCCCCTCGATGAACGCGTCTCGCATCACGCCAATGCCCGCAGAGAGGAGCACGATATCGGCCGCGCCCTTCAAAGCGTCGACCGCGTTCGCGACGGCGAAGCCGACGTTCGCCGCCTTCACCGCCGGCAGATCGTTCACGCCGTCGCCGTTCGACGCAACCGTATAAAAACGGCGCGCGCGCTCGACGAGCGCGAGCTTGTCCTCGGGCAGGATCTCGGCGTAGGCGGCCGTACCCCTGAGCGCGTCGGCGCCCACCGCCTCGAAGCCGCGCGCGAGGAGCTCCTCGCGCGTGACGACGGCGCCCGGGAGCGCGAGCGCGCGGGCGATCTCTGCCGCGATCGCGCGATTGTCGCCCGTCACCATCGCGACGCCGATGCCGTTCTCCCGCAGATAGCGGACGACCTCGCCCGCGTCCTCCCGCAGCTCGTCGGAGAGCGCGAAGGCGCCGCCGAGCGTCATGCGCTCCTCGCGCTCCCCGTCGACGGTCGCGAGCGCGAGCGCGCGGTAGCCGCGCGCGGCGAACGCGGCGATATCGGCGCGGAACTTCTCGCGCGCGCCGTCGGCGAGCTCGCAGAGCGCCTCGACCGCCTGCGGCGCTCCGAGCACGATCGTCTCGAGGCGGCCGCCCGTCTCGATCGTGAGCGTCGCGCGCTTGCGGCTCGAGTCGGCGGGGTGGTACGCGCGCACGCGCTCGGCGCGCGCGTCCTGCCCGGCGAGGAGCGCCTGGTTCAAGGTCTCGTCCGGCTCCTCCGCGGCGACGAAGGCGGCGAGGCGGCGGAGCTCGCCTTCGGCAAGCGCATAGCACGCGACCGCGTTCACGACGATGTGATTCTTGGTCAGGGTCCCGGTCTTGTCGGTGAGGAGGAAGTCGGTGTCTGCGAGCTCCTCGAGCGCCGAGAGGCGTCGCACGACGACGTCCTTCTTCGCGAGCGCGACGACGCCGAAGGCGATGATCAGCGTCATCACTGTCGGGAGGCTGATCGGGATCCCGGCGATAACGAGCGAGAGATCGAGCCGCAGCACCTCGAGCCACGACGCCTGCCGCGCAACGAGCACGAGCGTGAGGAGCGCGACGGCGCCGATCGCGAGCGCGGAGAGGAAGCGCGTGATGCGCAAAATATCCCGCTCCAAGGCGCTCCGCTTCGGCGCGTCCGCCGCCTTCGCGAGCGTCTTGCCGAAGGCTGTGCCGCTCCCGACTGCGGTCACCTCGGCGGTAGCGAGGCCGGCGGCGACGAAGGAGCCCGAGTAGAGCGAATCGCCTTCTTTCTTATCCTTCGGGAGCGACTCGCCCGTGAGCGCAGCCTCGTTCGCACTCACGCTCGCGGCCGCAGCGATCTTCGCATCAGCCGGGACGACGCTCCCCGCCTTGAGCTCGATCACGTCGCCCGGCACGAGGAGCCGCGAAGGGAGCGCGCGCCACGCGCCGTCGCGCAGGGTCTTCACCACGGTCGCGAGGTGCGCGTTCAGGGCCGCGATCGCCGTGTCGGCCTTGTGCTCCTGCCACACCGCGACGCCGACGTTCAACACGAGGAGCACGAGGATGAACGACCCGTCGAAGTTCTTGCCGCCCGCATACGAGAGCACCGCAGCGAGGAAGAGCATGCCGGAGACGGGCGAGACGCTCTTCTTCGCAATCTTCTCGGCGAGCGATTCGCGCCGCTCGACGATCTCGTTGTAGCCGTGCGCGCGCTGATACGCCTCGGCTGCCGCGCTTGATAGGCCCTCCATATACCTAGACACTACACCTCCCAGCGAGGAGCGGGAGGCGCGTTATGCACTTCGCGCCGCTAGCCCTGGGTAACGACGACTGTCGCCTTGACCACGAGACCTTGCGTGCCAAGGAGCGCGGTATAGGTCCCAGGCGGGAGCGCGACGGGTGGCGCGTAGGACCAGCGGCCGTTCTCGATCGCGACCGTCGAGGCGACGAGCCCCTTCCCTGCCGCGTCGAGGATCTCGATCTCCGCCGACGAGACGTTGCCGCCCGTCCCCGAGAGCGTGGGGTAGCTCGAGCTCGAGGTGAAGGTGGGCTGCGCGAAGGCGAGCGTAATGTGGACCGTGTGCTTCACCGGCGCGCCCTCGACGACGCCCGGCGCGCTGCTCGTCGCGCCCGGGAGCGGGAAGCTCCCGGCGTCGAGGCCCGCAGGGAGCGCGGCAGACGTGGTCGCCGCAGGAGCGCCCGCGCTCGTCCCCGATGCAGGCCCCGACCCGCGACCCGAGAGGAGGTATGCCCCCGCCACGACGACAATCACGACCATCGCCCCAGCAGCCACTCTGGTGTTCATGGCAGCACTATACCACCTTCGAAGCTCAGCCTGCCTCTTGGTCTCTTCCGTCCCAAAGTGCGTGGTCTCATAGACACTGTGGGGACCAGGATTCGGGAGGCTGGGGGGAGGATTTGGAACGCGGATCGTTATTTACTCCTCAAACCCATACTCGCAATAGTGGGCGCCATCAGCCATGAGGTCGAACGCCTTGCGTACGTGCGGCAGGATTTCGATGGAAGAATCGTCCACGTCGTACCAACCGATACTCTCGCACCTCTCCGGTTCGCGGTTCTCCAGTTCTCCTTCCCACTTCGTCGTTTTGAAAAAGAAATACAGCCTTTCTCCTTTTTCGTTGTGGTGGTGCATGACGAGCGGCTTGCCCAAATCCGCCTTATCGATGCGGATACCGACCTCCTCCAGCGCTTCTCAGACGGCTCCGCTTGTGGCGCTCTCGCCAGCGTCAAGGCGCCCGGCAGGTACCGACCATTGCCCGTCGTATGTCCCGGTATTCTTGCGCTTTAAAAGGAGCATCTGATCGCCTTTCACAAGAAAGACGTGGAGTGCGACTGGGAGCTGTGCGGTCATGGTTGAATTAGGAGCTCGTCAACAAAGCGAGCTCGTGTCCGAAATAATACACTCCCCTTGCTTCACGCTTTCGCACTTTGCCCGTTTTGAAAAACCGAGGAAATATCCGGGGCGCAGCGGACGGGACTTGGCCAGGAGTCGAAGCCGGCTCGTCAGCCGGCTTCGCTCACGACCCTGGCTCGGTATGCTCGCTGCTGCTCGCATATACCTGCGCCGTTCAAGTCCCGGCGCCGTTCCACGGCTGCATAAGTAGCGCGAAAGTCGCCGGAGAGAATCCGGCGACTTTCGGCTATGCGCGACTTGGTAGACGAGATTGGAACGGCCATCCTCACCAACATAAACAGAAGCCGCCCCTAGCGGGGGCGGCGAGTTCTCCTTCTTCCCAGGAATGCGGGCCAACCAGGGAAGTCTGCGTAGACTTGATTCGGATTAGAAGGCAGCTTGTTGTCTGACCTGCTCTTTTTGAGATAGTCTCGCGCATCGCTGATGCCGAGGGCTTGTGCGGCGCGACTCGCTTCCTCCACGGTCGAGTAGAACCGCAATTCACGACCGGATAAGAAGGTGGTCCACCCCGGGAAGTCTGCATAGGTCTTGTGGGGAGCAGCAGGTAGGCGTGCGTCGCCCCTGTATAGTTGGTGATAGGCCTTGGCGGTAGCTATATTCAGTCGCACAGCAGCTGCGCCAGCTTCTTCCCATTTAGGGTAGAAGTCTTTCTTCGTGCGGCCGAAGAACGCTTCCCAACCCGGGAAGTCTGCGTAGACCCTATTAGGATCTGAGGGGAGTTTTGCATCCTTTCTGTAGTTGTCACCATAGAGGTACGACGTCTTGATACCGATGCGCAACGCCGCCTGACCAGCTTCCTGCCATGTCGGGTAGAACTCTGCCTGCACCCGATCCAAGACAGACATAAGGTCGACGACGGCGTCGGAGAAGACGAAGTCGAAGCCGGTACCAGAGACATGGAGACGCCCGTCGCCACCGATACCCGACCCCCTTTCGACGTCCGGGCCGAGCTCTTCGCGAAGCTTCTTGACCTTGTCGACCATCGCCATCAGCATCTGGATCCGCTGCAAGTTCCCAACGAAGTCGAGAACGATGAGCTTCTCCTTGCCCGGGCGCATACCGCGCCCAAGCTGCTGACGGAAGATGGTCTCCGACTCAGTCGTCCGGTAGAAGACGATGAGGCCGACGTCAGGAACGTCAATCCCTTCGTTGAAGGCGTTGACTGCAAGCACTCGACGAGTGTCGCCTGCGCGCAGCCGACTCAGCACATCGCGGTTGTAGTCCCGCGAGTGATCAGAGTGGTACGTCTCGGCGGATTGGAGGAAACCGACGAAGTGCTCGACGTGGTCGATGTTGCGACAGAATATGACCGTTTTCTCCTTGTACTGTTCGATGATTTCGGCGATCTTCTCGTCGCGGGCCCGGATGAAGACTCGCCGATTGATTTCGTCGAACGAGAGTCTGTGACCCTCCTTGAGGACTTCTTCGGTTATACGCTTCAGCGCCTCCTCGTCGAAGCCTTCGTCAGTGACGACGTGGTATTCGATGGGTGGCAGCCAACCGCGAGCGATCGCCTCCTCGAGCGAGATGTTGATCACTTCCTCCCCGAACAATTCACGAATGTCCAGTTCATCACTGCGATTTGGCGTCGCCGTGATGCTCAGACGCGGACAAGTGAAGTGCTCGATCGTAGTGCGGTAGGTAGTCGCCTGCGAGTGGTGCCCCTCGTCGACGGTCATCCAGTCGAATGTGTCGGCTGGAAGCTCGTGAAGATGGTTGCCCATCATCTGGAACGTCGAGAAGACGATGTCCGCCCTCCTGACTGCCTCCGGGCGCCCTTCGAATCGGACGAGTCGAGCGCGACGGCCATAGACCTTGCGGTACTCCTGCATCGCGTGGTCGAGGATGCCGTTGTCGTGGACGAGGAAGAGGCCTCGACCGCGACGGAATCCGTGCCAGATGAGCGCCGAAGCGAGCATCTTGCCGAGAGCTGTGGCGAGTACCACAAGCGCCCGGCCAGTATCCTCAAGCGCTTTGCGCGCCGCAGGGATAGCGAGGGCCTGGGCTGGACGTGGAACGATCATCGGAAATACTCCCTTGATTGCGGTTAGAACCATGGCCGCAAA
Source organism: Patescibacteria group bacterium (assembly GCA_018970465.1). Classification (GTDB taxonomy): domain Bacteria; phylum Patescibacteriota; class Minisyncoccia; order Phycocordibacterales; family Phycocordibacteraceae; genus C7867-001. Next base: position 5,933 of record JAGWWI010000026.1, on the reverse strand, counting down.
GCGACCTCTGGCGCTACTATATAGTGAAACTAAGCACTAGTCAAGACTGCGCAGCGGACGGGACTTGGTCAGGAGTCGAAGCCGGCTCGTCAGCCAGCTTCGCTCACGACCCTGGCTCGGTATGCTCGCTGCTGCTCGCATATACCTGCGCCGTTCACGTCCCTCGCGAGGCTGCGCCTCGCGCCGCCGCGCAAACGCCAAAGGCCCCTCTCGGGGCCTCGGCGTTTGCGCAGCGGACGGGACTTGAACCCGCAACCTCCCGCGTGACAGGCGGGTGCTCTAACCAGTTGAGCTACCACTGCAAGTGAGCGAACTGGTCAACAATAGCAAATTGTTGGCCGGTGAGCGAACACGGGGGAAAATACCAGATATCGGCCCGTTTGTCTTGTGCCGGGGGACGGAATTGAACCGTCGACCTTGGGTTTATGAATCCCACGCTCTAACCAACTGAGCTACCCCGGCGGAAGTGAGGCAAAGGAACGCGGAGCGCGGGTCGCGAAAGCAGATTCGAAAAGTAAGGGCTTGATGATTTCCGAGCTGCTTGAGCGGCCTGGTGCCGCAGGCACCCCTTGCGCCGAACGTGCCGGGGTATGCCTCCATACCCCGGCCTAGAATCGACAATACTATGCGTTCGCCGGCAATTCAACGACGAGTCTGCGCCCTGGCGCCGCGCCACCCATTCACCACCCATTCACTCCCCCGCCGGTAGGATGCGCGCATTAGTAGCGTAAGCAAGAACGCCTATGACGGAAACGAGACAAGCTGAACAGATGCGCGGCGCCTTAGGCGGGATCGTGATCGCGCTCGCGACCCTGATCGCGATCTTCACCTTCTACGCGCTCGCGCGTGCCGAGACGCCGCCCACGCACACGAGCAGCTCGACAAGCGCGACGACCGTCAACAACGGCGCCGGGAGCGCGATTGGCCCGACGAGCCCGCCGGACGCGCCAAGCGAGAACAGCTCGAGCACTCCCGGGAGCGCGACCACGACCTACTAGACGGCAAGTGCAGACCGCCAAAAGGTCCGCGGCCGCGGGCCTTTGGCGGTATGATGCTGCTGGTGTATGAATGTCTTCATGAATCCCTCACCGCCCGCGCGCTTTACTCCCTAGCGGTTAGCAGAACCGTAACCGCAGCCTTCATGCGCATACTCGTAGTAGAAGATGAGCCCAAGCTCGCAGCCGTCATCGCCCGCGGCCTCTCCGCGAAGGGATACGCCGTCGACACGATCGACGACGGCGAGAAGGCCCTGACCCGCATCTCGATCCACTACAAGGATTATGATCTGATCATTCTCGACCTCATGCTCCCGTCCTTGGACGGCCTCGCGATCTGCAAGCAGGCGCGCGCGCAGAATATCGTGACCCCGATCCTCGTCCTCACCGCGCGCGCCGAGACGGAGACCAAGGTCGAACTCCTCCTCGCGGGCGCGGACGACTACCTCGTGAAGCCCTTCTCCTTCGACGAGCTCTTGGCGCGCATCCACGCGCTCCTGCGGCGGCCGCACGAAACGCTCCCCGAGACGCTCGCCTACGGCGATATAGAATTGAATCCGGTCGAACACGTAGCCTCGAAGGGCGGCGAGCCGCTCACCCTCACCTTGAAGGAATTCGGGCTTCTCGAATACTTCCTCCGCCACCCGGGCGAAGTGGTTGACCGGGAGGACCTCTTAGCGCATCTTTGGGACTTCAACTACGAATCGTTCAGCAATGTCATCGATGTCCATGTCAAGAATCTTCGGCGAAAATTGGGCGATAACCGCGACAGCGTACTGGAGACAGTGCGCGGCATCGGTTACCGGCTTCGCGCGTAAGTACCGCGAAGACTCGTTCCTCCGCACGGAGGTCAACCTGATCGCGCTCGAGTTCGGCTACGCGGCGATCCTCGTCGCCGTGTCGATCGCGACGCTCTTCATCCTCTACCACGAGCTCCTCGCGAACGTCGCGACGGCGCTCGTCGTCCTCCTCACGAGCCCCACGCCGCCCTCGGCAGCGAGCATCTCGGCGAACCTCGCCGCCGTGCGCACCGCGAACATCTTCGAGCTCGTCGGCCTCATCCTCGCGACGGCGGTTGTCTTTGGCTACCTCGTGACCCGCTTCGCGCTCGCGCCCGCGCGGAGCGCGCTCGCGGCGCAGAAGCGCTTCATCGGCGACATCGCGCACGAACTGCGCACCCCGCTCGCGGTCATCCGCACGAACACCGAGGTGCGCCTCCTCGACGGGGACGTGACAGACGCGGCGCGCGCCCTGCACCTCTCGAACCTCGAGGAGCTCGACCGCATCTCGGGGCTCATCAACAACCTCCTCACCTTGAACGCGTTCTTGCGACCGCAAGAGATGCTCTTCGGCAACGTCTATCTCGACAAGATCGCGAAGCGCGTCTTCGAGCGCTTCGACTCGCTCGCCGGGCGCAAGGAGGTCCGCCTTAAGCTCTACGCCGCGCACCACGAGCCCGCCTGGGGCAACGCCTCCGCGCTCGAGCAAGTCCTCATGAACCTCGTCAAGAACGCGATCCAGCACACCGAGGACGGCGAGGTGCGCGTCACGATCGGCCCGTCGACCTCGGGCGCCCTCGAGCTCGTCGTCGCCGACACGGGGACGGGCATCAAGCGCGAAGACCTCCTCCATATCTTCGAGCCCTTCTACCGCGGCGACCGCGCGCGGGCGCGCGCGGGCGGCGTGGGCTCGGGCCTCGGGCTCGCGATCGTCAACGAGCTCGTGCGGCTCCATCGCGGGCGCATCCGGATCCAGAGCGCGCCCGAGATCGGCACGCGCGTCACGGTGACGCTCCCCTACGGGCGCCCCACGCTCGAGAAGCGTACCCGGCGCGCGCAGGCCCCCGCCGAGACAGGGGCCGACTTCACCCGCGAGGACGGGCTCTTCAGCCGGTAAGGAGGCGCCGCGCCGCACGTCATCTATGGCACCTGTATGCCCTTCGCGACCGCCACGCTCCGGATCCCCGCCGCAGCCCTCCCGCGCGCCCGCGGCGCGACCGCGCCTATGAGAAACCCTGCGGAAGAGGCATTCCTCGACGCCTTCGACGCGCACGCCGACGCGATCTTCAAGCACGTCTCGCTCCGGGTCGGGAGCCGCGAGCGGGCCCGCGACGTGACCCAAGACGCGTTCATCAAGGCGTGGGACTATCTCGCCAAAGGCGGCGAGGTCCGCGAGTGGCGGAGCTTCCTCTATCGCGTCGCGAACAACCTCATCATCGACGAATACCGTCGCGCGAAGGACCTCTCGCTCGACGCGCTGATGGAGGACGGCGCCGCGGACGGCGCCCTCCTCGCCGCGCCCGAGGGGCTCGCGGAGCGGGAGGAGGCGCTCGACCGCGAACGCGCGGTCGCGCAGGTGCGCGCCCTCATCCCCGAGCTCCCCGAGCCCTACCGCGGCGCGCTCGTCCTGCGCTACGTCGACGGCCTCTCGCCGCGCGAAGTGGGCGCGGCGCTCGCGATATCCGAGAACGCCGCGGCAGTGCGCATCCACCGCGCGGTCGCGCGCCTGCGAACCCTCTGCGCCGAGCGCCGCATCACGCCATGACACGCTTCGAAGACATCATCGGCAAGGCTGGTATGGACGCCGAGCCCCTCACGGCCGAAGAGCGCGCCCGCATGCGCTCGCTCCTCCTCGACTACGCGGCCTTCACGCCGGCGCGCGTAGCGGCTCCGCGACGCGCGCGCGCGTTCTCCGGGATCCTCATGCGGCCCGCGTTCGCCGCAGCGCTTTCGTTCGCGCTCCTCGCAACCACGAGCGGCGCGGTCGCCTACGCCGCCGAGGGCGCGGTGCCGGGCGACCTCCTCTATCCGGTCAAGGTGAGCGTCACCGAGCCCGTCGTGACCGCGCTCACGCCGAGCGGGAAGGCCGAGGCGGCCTGGCAGGCGACGATCGCGAAGCGCCGCCTCGGCGAAGCCGCCACCCTCTCTGCCGAAGGGCGCCTCGCGAGCTCGACCGCGGCGACGCTTGCCGCGCGCGCGGCGGACGCGACCTTCGAGAGCGCGCGAGCCGCTGCCGCGCTCTCGGTGGAGGCAACGACGACCGCCTCGACGACCGCGAATCTCGAAGCTGCCGCGCGCTTCCTCGCCGAGGGCGAACGCCGACTCAAGTCGCATGACAACGCCGATGCCGCCGAGGCCTTCACCGCCGCGATCCACGCAGCTGCGCTCGGCGTCCCCGCGCTTGGCGCAGCGACGACGACGCTCGACCTGCGGATCCTCGACCGCGACACGGCGACCTCGACTGAAGACGAAGACGCGAACGCCGCGACGACGCCCGGCGAAGCGGCAACCCCGACACCCGAAGGGGGCGCGACCACGACGCCCGCGGACGTTGACGACGACGCCGGTCACGCGAGCTCGACCGCGACCACCACCGCCTCGACCACGCCGGGCTCCCGCCTCCGTAGCGACCGCGACGGAGGCGGGAGCGGCTTCGACATCCGCCTGCACGCCTCGACCACGCTACGCCTCTTCGACCGCCGCGACTAACACCCCTCCGCGGGCGCGCTATACTGCGCGTATGCATACCTCCGCAGACAGGTCGTTCGCCGTGCTCCGGATCGCCTTCGGCCTCGTGTGGGCTATCGACGCGTACTTCAAGTGGCAGCCCGCGTTCCTCAACAACTTCACGAGCTACTTGACCGACGGCGCCGCGGGCCAGGGCGCGCTCGTCCAGGCCTGGATCAATCTCTGGATCCACGGCGTCTCGGTCGATCCGCACTTCTTCGCGATCGTCGTCGCGCTCGGCGAGACAGCGATCGCAGTCGGGCTCCTGTTCGGCCTCTTCACCCGCGTCGCGATCGCGGGCGGCGTCGCGATGACCCTCGTGATCTGGTCTACCGCAGAAGGGTTCGGCGGCCCCTACGTCGCCGGCTCGACCGACATCGGCGCGGCGATCATCTACGCGCTCCTCTTCGTCGCGCTCTGGCTCGGCAAGTGCTGGCGCCGCTACAGCCTCGACGCGCGCTTCTCCGGCCCCCGCTGGCTCTTCGGGGGCTAACGCGTTCTCTTCCGATAAGGGTACTGGTTCCTGGCGTCACAACCGTGTTGCCGGTGACGGTCTTGAACCCCACCATATAAGGTATCCAAGGGCCGTTTGAGCGCCCCTCCCTACTCCCGCCAGAGGCCTGTCGGACTCGGCGGGGTTTGGGCGGATTCGAGGGCCTTTCGCCGCTTTCGGCGATTTCGAAGGGCGTACCGGTCTGGAACTATAGGCCCTTGATGGTTGCGACGAAGTCTTCCTTCGATACCCCGAGTGTGCGCAGATTATTCAGAATGATAAACGTCGGCAAATCCTTTTCTCGTGGGATGATGATGGGCCGCAAGAGACCAGGCTTCTTATATTTTCGATGGTCGCCTGTCTCCCCTTTGAATTCACACCCAACGGCAAGAAGAAACTTCTCAAACCGCTGCCAACTTACCTTCCCTATCTTGTCCATTCGTTAGGCAGCAACCGGGATGCGTACGGAGAGCGATTCTTGCGAAATGGCAGGGGGATTCCATGCAAGTTGCCCCTTCTGCCAGCCGAGGTCAGAGAGCACTTCATCTACCGTACCGTTTTCGATAAGATCGGCAAAAAACATGCTCACCAGCTCGCCGAAACGCCGCTTCGCTTCGACCTCGTCCTTACCGGAGGTAGAAATATCCAGGGCCGGGGTATAAGCAACGACCTGCTCGCCCTCTTGGATAAGGGATACGGGAAGATTTACTTCAAGATGATGTCGCGTTTGCTCCATGAGCGCATTATACCATATGCGCCCCTATCGGCTTTAGTCGGGAAAGCACGGGTTTGTACAATATCCACCGGTATAACCAACGTCCATACAATACCAACCGGTCTGCCTTCCCATCTCTTGTCTAAGTTGCCAAGATATAGCACTGGGATCGAGTACTCTCGGATACCCGGTACACGAAGTGGGGTCTGGTGATGTCGTGGCCG
>JAGWWI010000025.1 GCA_018970465.1 Patescibacteria group bacterium | reverse complement strand
ACCTATTCGCTCTACCGGATCTCCGAGAGCTTCCGCCTTATCGTGACGATCTTCGTGCTCGGCATCGCGACGGGCCTCTACCCGCTCTCGCCCTTGCAGCTCATCCTGCTCGCGCTCTTGAACGACATTCCCATCATCTCGCTCGCGAGCGACCGGGTGAAGGTCGCGCATCGCCCGTCGCGCATCAACGTGCGCGCGCAATTCACCCAGAGCCTTCTCTACGGCCTGGTGGGCGTCGTCAATAGCCTCTTGCTCTTCGCGCTCGCGTTCTACTACTTCCATCTGCCGCTGCCGCTCGTCGAGACGCTCTTCTTCTTGAAGCTCACGGTCTCGGGCCACCTCCTCATCTATGTGGCGCACACCAAGGAACGCTGGTGGCGCTACCTCCCATCCTCGGCGGTCATTATCGCGACCTCGGTAACGCAGGCATTCGCGACCGCGCTCGCGTTGACGGGCTGGCTCATGCCCGCTGCGATCTCGTGGCAGCTCGCGCTCTTCGTGTGGGCGTGGGCGTTCGTCTTCATGCAGCTCTCCGAGCTCATGAAGCGGCCGCATGCCGCACCCCGCGCGGCTTAGAACCCGATCTGGATGATCACGATCCGCCGCGCGAGCGGCGAGAACGGCGAGGGCGCGCCCGCCGTATCCGCGCGATAGCGCGCCCGCGGCGCCGTCGCGCCCGCCTCGGATCGCGCGACCGAGAAGGCGCCGCCCGCGAGCGCCGAGGGCGCGGCGAGCGCGACGGCGCCGCGCGCCATCGTGATCGCGGTCGCGCCCGCTTCGCTCGCGGTCTCGCGCGCGCCGCCTTCGATCGCGTATGCCCCCGCGAAGGAGACGGAGCCGAACTCATCGAGCGGCACCACGCCGCTTCGCGCGCCCGAGACGGCGACGGGCGCTTCGACGATCCAGTCGGCTGAGGAGTGCGACGAGGCGTAGGCGAGCGCGGTCGAATACGATGCGCCCGTCGTCGCGTCGAGGAACGAGAGCTGCCACGTGTCGGGGGCGGTCTCGATGAGCGAGACCGAGACGCGGTCGCCCGGGTGGAGTGCGAGCGGGACGATCCGCTGCCCGGCGGGGAGGAGCTCGTACCAGCCTTTGTACGACACGGCGCCGTCCTCGATGACTGCCTCCGTCCCGGCCTGGATCAAGTCGTTCGAGCGTTCGCCGCCGATCCCGACCCACTCCGCGTCCGAGGCGAGCCCCGCGCGAGCGGCAGCCGACGGCACGACCCACGAGGCGCCTACGCCCGTATACGCGCCCGTGTCGGCGACGTAGCCCGACCAGTTCGCCGAGGTTGCGGAGGCCGCAAGCGCAGGCGCCGCCGCGAACAGGATGCCGATACTGCCGATGAGCGAGAGGGTAGCTATTTTCATACAGGAGGTAGAGACGAATGGAATTGCAGAATGTTTCAGCAGAATATGAACACGGCGACCGCGAAGATTTCATGAACCGTAGGAGCCTTGCGTCCGCTCGCCCATTCGCGCGTCTTCATAGTGCGCGCGGACAACGACTTTCGCCGTTGTACACGCATTTCCGTTTTGCCGTTGACCGCGCGGGCGCGCGTTCGTATCCTATGCGTGTTCATGACGCATTCATCGCGAGGGTTTGGTCCGAATCCTCTGCGGTCCTTCTTCCTGATCCTCGGACTCCTGCTCGCCGGCTGCGCACCCCTTCTAACCCCGGCGGTCGCCGAAGCCGCTCCCGCTATCGATGTGTGGTGGCCGACCGACGGCGCGCACGTAGCGGGCCTCCAGCCCTTCAAGGCGATGGTGGCGGGCCTCGACGTCGCGAATTACCAGATGTACTGGCGCGTCGACGGCGGACAGTGGAACCGTATGGGCAACACGTATACGGACTATCAGCACAAAGAGGCGTCGGTCGACCTCTCCCATTGGACGTGGCACGGCTCGGGGCCCTACGTCGTCGACTTCTCCGCGCGGCAAGGAGGGAACGAGCTCGCCGAGACGAGCGTGCGCCTCTACGTCGACAACGGGCTCCCTGCAGGGGGCGCGGCCGCCGCTCCTGCCGCGCAGGGCGCGGCGCCGCAGCTTCTTGCGGCACCTGCGGCACCCGCCGCGCCGCCGTTCTATGTCGATCCTGACTCGGCGGCCGCGAAGCAGGCGGACGCGTGGCAGTCCGCCGACCCTGCGGACGCGAGCCTCATGCGCACGCTCGCGGCTAGCGCGACCGCGACCTGGTTCGGCGACTGGAACGGGAATGTCGCGGCCGACGTCGCCGCGCTCGTCGCGAAGGCGCGCTCGGCCGGGCAGGCGCCCGTCCTCGTCGCCTATGCGATTCCCGAGCGCGACTGCGGTGGCTTCTCGGCGGGCGGCGTGAATACGCCGGCCGGGTACAAGGCGTGGATCGACGCGTTCGCTTCCGGTTTGGGATCGAGCGATGCGACCGTCATTCTCGAGCCCGACGCTCTGGCGGGAATGAACTGCCTTTCTTCGGCCGATCAGGCGACGCGCCTTGCACTCCTCGCCTACGCCGTCTCCGCAGTGAAGCGCGACGGGAACGCCAAGGTGTATCTCGACGCCGGGCACGAAGGGTGGGTCGACGCAGGCACGATGGCGAGCCGGCTTTCGGCCGCCGGCGTCAGCGCGGCCGCCGGCTTCGCCTTGAACGTGTCGAATTATTATCCGACCGCGGGCGAAGAGGCGTATGGCGCGCAGATATCGTCGCGCACGGGCGGCGCGCACTTCGTGATCGACACCTCGCGGAGCGGCAATCCGAGCGGCATGGGCGGCGCGTGGTGCAATCCGGCCGGCGCGGCGATCGGGCAGGCGCCGACGACGAATACAGGCAACGCGCTCGTCGACGCATTCCTCTGGGCGAAGGTGCCCGGTGAATCCGACGGCTACTGCAACGGCGGCCCGGGGGCGGGGAGCTGGTGGCCCGCGAGCGCCCTCGCGCTCGTCAGGAACGCGCGGTAGCGATCGCGGTTCGGTTGGTGTCGTAGCGCAGGCGATAGACGTAGAGCGTGAGGTCGTGCGAGTAGGTGTGCTCGTAGAGCCGCTGGTAGTGCGACTCGAAGTAGTCGCGGATCTTGCTTTCGTACCCCTGGTCGTAGGAGAGGAGGAGGTAGACGTCCTGGTCGCCCGCAGTCGCATTCGCGATCTCGGCGGGGAGCTTTGCCGGGTCGAAGGCGGGTATGGGGCCGTAGGCGTACTGGTCCCAGGCGGGCAGGGTCGAGATCGTCGCCGGGCCGCGGTAGTAGTACTCGACCGGGTAGACGGTGAAGGGCGCGGAGAGCACGATCGCGTCCTGGGCCGACGCGTGCGCCGAGAGGTAGGCGACCGCCGAAGCGTACTCCTCTTTGACCGGCGAGAGCGGGTTCACGACTTCGAGCGCGAATCCGGCTGCGACGAGCCCGACGAGCCCCGCGCGCGTCGCGGCGGCGAAGGAGGGCGGGTAGGCAGCGAGCAGGTTCGCGACGAGGAGGCAGAGCGCGGGAATGGTCGCGATGAGGTAGCGCGAGACGAACACGGGCGTCACGACGAAGCTCCCGAAGAACGCGATTGCAAACGGAACCAGGACCGCGATGAGCAGGTACTCGGTTGCGTCCTGCATCCGCCGCCGGCGGAGCGCGAGCACGCCGAGGATGACCGTGACAGGCCAGAGCGAGAGGATCACGGTGTTTACCGCATCGGACTGGAAGCCGAAGAAGAACTCCGCGAACGCGCCGAAGAGATTCACTGCCGACGGCGGAGCCAAGGCCGGCGTCTCGAAGCCCGCGGTGCCGACCGAGAACACGTACCAGGCCCAGGGAATGAATGCGAGCCCGAGCATTGCCGCGATCGAGGCGAAGCGCCGCAGCGACCCCGCGGCGAACCGTTCGCGGCGGAAGAGGTAGTAGACCGCCTCGGCGAGAAGATTGAGGAAGAAGAAGTAGTGCGTGAAGGCGCCAAGGAGCGCGCTTACGCCATAGAACGCCCAGACCCCGCGGCCCCGCTCGCCCTCGGCGAGCCGGAGGAAGCAGTACTGATTGAGGACGGTGAAGAAGACGAGCATCGTATACATCCGGATCTCGCTCGCGTACCAGTTCATAAAGGGCGACAGGGCGAAGAGCACGACCGCGAAGAGCGCCACGCGCCGGCCGTATGCGCGCTCGCCGAGGAGGTAGACCAGGGGGACCGACGCGACGAAGAAGAGGAGCGAGAGGAGCCGCGCGACCGCGACGGTGTCGCCCGCGGCAAGCAGCCAGGCATGGAGGAGGAGGTGGTAGAGCGGGACGTGCACGTCGCCTGCGACGATCGCGATGATCGCGCGCGCAGGACGCGAGACTTGCCACAGGCTCTGCGCCTCGTCGAGCCGGAGGCTCTCGTGGCGGAAGGCGAACGCGAGCGCAAGCGGGGCGAGAGTCGCGAGGCTGACGACCGCGATCGTCGCGACGCGGGAGAGGTCCGCCGCTTGGGCGGCGCGGGCGATGCGCGCGTCAGGCCGGGCGGTGATGGATGCCATAGCGTTCTGGCGCACGCTCCCGCTCGCGCGCGGGCGGCGCGGACGCGTCCGCGCGTTCGGGGAGCGCGGCGCGGATGAAGGGGAGGAAGACGGCGGTATTAAGGAGCGCCCACGCCGCGTTGTTCAAGAGCGAGGCGGAGAGCCCTTCCCGGAGGAGCGCGACCGCGAGACCGGCGGCGAAGAGCGCGACGTACGCGAGGTGCCACTTCGCGAGGAAGAGGAAGTTGCCGCGCTGCCGGCGCTTCTCGGTGATCGCGAAGGCAGCGCGCCGGCGCGTCGCGGCGCCGAGCACCGCGCGGATCTGGATCGCGAAGCTGCCCATCGAGAAGCCGAGCGAGGAGAAGGTGTAGGTGAAGTTCGAGACCGACTGGATCGCGAAGAGCGTGTAGAAGAAGTAGGGGAGGAAGACGGCGGCGAGGAGCATGCCGTCGACGTGCACCGGCACGATGCCGAAGTAGAAGTAGAGCAAGGGGAGCGCGGCATCGAGCGCGATCACGAGGCCCGAGAGGTAGAAGCTCGCGGAGGCGAGGTACTGTATCCTCTGCGCCCACGAGAGTCCGCGCATGAAGAGCGGGTTGTAGCGGAAGATGAGGTCCAAGGTCCCGCGCGCCCAGCGGAACTGCTGCTTGGAGTAGGTGAGCACGTCCTCGGGCGCGAGTCCCTCGGCGAGGACTTCGGGCACGTAGACCGAGCGGTAGCCCGCGGCGTGCATCCGGAGGCCGGTCACGAGATCTTCGGTGATCGAGTCGGTCGCGACGCCGCCCACGGCGGCGAGGGCTGCGCGGCGGATCACCATGTTGGTGCCGCACATCGGGACGGCGTTCAAGCGATTCTTACCCTTCATGATGGGGCCGAAGAAGAGCTCCTGCTGCTCCCACGCGCCCTTCGTGACGTAGTTCACGTCGGCGTTGCGGTAGAACTGCGGCGTCTGCACGAAGGCGACTGTCTCGTCGGCGAAGTAGGCGACCGTCTTCTCGAGGAAGTCGGCGGCGGGCGCGTGGTCGGCGTCGAAGCAGGCGATAAGGGGTGCGGTCGTGAAGCGGAGCGCGTTGTTGATATTGCCCGCCTTCGCGCCGCCGGGGATCGTGCGCGTGATGCAGTCGACGCCGAGCTTCGACGCGAGCGCTTCGATCTCGCGCCAGTTCGCCTTCTTCGCGACGTAGCCGTCGTTCAGTACAAAGACCGAGAACGCAGGGTAGCGCATCGTCTTCGCGGCCTGGATCGTGCGGCGGACGAGCTCGGCAGGCTCGCCCGCGACCGTGATGAACACGTCGACTGCGGGGAGCGCTCGGCCCGCGTAGCTCGCCGCGAGCGATACGGGCGTGAAGCGCGTGTCCCACACCGTGTAGATGAAGCCCGCGACCTGCGAGAGGTGGAAGATCTCGCCCGCGATGAGGAGGTAGAAGAGGATCGGTTCGCCGATCGGGAAGACGAACGCGAGAATGGCGAAGTAGAGCCCGGCGAGCGCGAGATTCCCGGCGAGAAGGAGCTTTGGCGCGCGGGTCTCGAGGAAGTCGCGCCGCGCGTCGCCCAAAGATTCGTCGTAGGCCGGATGCATCGCCCCTTCTTAGCAGCGGAGCGGTGAGCCCTCGGTGAATCGACGCCGCCGCGCTCGCGTAAGAGAAGTGTTCGACGCGCGTCGCGGCCTCAGCCGCCAAACGCGCTTTTCGGGAGGTCGGCAGCGAGGTTGGGGAGGAGGCCTTCGTAGAGCGCGATGCCGAACCACACCCAGTTCGCGTCGTAATAGGAGAGGTCCGTGGTCCACGCGCCGGTCGCAGGGTCGTAGAGCGAGAGGAGCTTCGCGCGGAAGACGGCCGAGGCGTCCTTCTGGTCCGCGAGGAGGAAGTAGCCGATCGCGCCGCCGTAGAGCGCGGCAGATTCGCTCCCGTCGACGACGCTGCCGTCGTGGGCCTGGATCGCGGGGAGCCGCTCGTTCGCGCGCCATTCGTCGGTCAGGTGCGAAAAGCGCGCGAGCAAGGCGGGCGCCGCCGGGTTCTTGAACCACGCGTAGTCGAGCGCGATACGCCAGGGGACGCGCAAGGCGTCATAGCCGAAATTCGTATCGGCGTTCTTGGCCGCGTCTGCCGAGATCGCGCTCGTCTTCCGCGAGACGAGGATCCAGTCGGGCGGGAGCCCGTCCGAGGTCGTGGCGTCGAGGGGGAGCGCGGCGCTCTTCGCGAGGAGGTCATAGGAGGCGCTCCGGAGCGACTCCCACGGATGGTCGGGGTCGACCATCGCGAAGAGGTGATACGAGGCGGGCGAAAGGTACGAGGGGTTGACGACGATCGCGGCCGATCCCGAGTTCTTCTCGACATTGTCCGCGGCCAGATAGGGCACGCCCCCGATCGTCACGACCTCCTCGCGCCAGATGTCGCCGATCGTCGCGCGCGCCGCCGCGAGGTAGCGCGGGTCCTGCCACCTGGCGTAGGCGAAGATGAGGGCGAGGGCGATGTCGGAGTCGGCGTCGCTCGCGGTCGTATACGAAAGGACGTGTCCCGTGGCCGGGAGGCTGCGCGCGGTAGTCGTCGCCCAGAGCCAGGCGAAGAGGTGGTCGGCGGGGCGCGCGAGGTTGTCCTTCGTCCACTGCCAGCTCCCGTCGAAGGCGGGCTTGTCGCCCATCCACGCGGCGCGGAGCATCGCGTAGCTCTCGCCCTCGGAGGTCGTGACGCCGCGCGCGGGGTCGATCGTGCGGTAGCTCGCGTCGATGTACGCGTCCTTGTACGAGCGCCAGGAGGCGGCGAGCAGCTCGGTGGGCGAGAAGAGGAGCGGGCCCGCGGTCGAGAAGGCGCTATACCCGGCGAGCGCGATAAGCGCGACGGCGGAGGCGAGGACGAAGTATCGGGCGAGCTGCATAGAGATGGCGATAGCGTTCGCGTTCGGTCAGGCGGCGTAGCGCTCCTGGAGCGGCAGCGGCTTCTTCCGGAAGACCCAGAACTTCGAGAGGGTGAAGTTGATCGCGAAGGTCGCGACGGTCGTGATCGCGAGCGCGTAGAGGTCGTAGAGCCCGAGGCTGACGAAGACATCCATCAGGTACACGTTCACGGCGATCGAGAGCGAGGTCATCGCGTAGAAGCGCGCCACTTCGCCCGCGGAGAGCCGCGTCCGGATGCCGAAGGTCCACGAACGATTCAGGAGCAAGCTCGACACGGTGCCCGCGAAGAAGGAGAGGAACTTCGCGACGAGGAGGTGCGCGGCGAACGCCGGGACGCCGCGCGTGAGGGCGATGTAGGCGAGCGCGTCGATGAGCGTGTTGACAACGCCGACCGCGACGAACTTGAGCGCTTCGTCGCGCGTCTGCCGCCCCTCGGCGCCGAGCCCGTTCCGGTACAAGGCGAGCATCTCGGCGAGCGCGCGGTAGATCACGGAGGGCTTCGCGCCGGTCGCGCGCCCCTTGGTGCGCGGCGCGTGCGAGACGGGCACCTCCTTGATCCGCGCGCCCTGATCCTTGAGGCGGATCAGGATCTCAGCCGAGGCCATCGCGCCCGAGGAGGCGAGCGGGAGGTCGCGCACGGCGTCCCGGGCGAAGAGCTTGAAGGCGCAGTCGATGTCGCGGACCTTGAGGCCGAAGAGGAGGCGGTTCAGCACGTTCCACCCCCACGCGTTCACGAGCCGCATCGCCGGGTCGCGGCGCGGCGCGCGGTAGCCGATCACGGCCTCGTGCCCGGGGAGGTGCGCGAGGAGCGCCGCGAGCTCGACGATGTCGAACTGCCGGTCCGCGTCGGTGAAGAAGATGTAGTCGAGCCGCGCCGCGGCGAGCCCGGTCTTCAAGGCTTCGCCGTAGCCGCGATTGCCGGCGTGGTGGACCGCGCGGATGCGCCGGTCGGCGAGCGCGTAGGCGTCGGCGAGTTCCCCCGAGCCGTCGGTCGAGCCGTCGTCGACGAGGATGATCTCGTATCGTTCGATAAGCGGGGAGGCGGAGAGGACCGTCTCGGTCTCGCTGATAAGCTCCGGCAGATTCTCCCGTTCGTTATGGATCGGGAAGAAGACGGAGAGGGAAATGGGGTCGAGAGGCGTACGGGACATGGCGCCTACCGTAGCTCGCCGAGTCTTAAGTTTTCCTGAATCCGCGCGAACGCAGCCGTTCATCCGCGCTCCATGGCCGAGACGGGAGAATGGTCGCATGCGCTCCGGGGCCATCGCGCTTTTCGTCCTCTCGCTCGCGGCGCGGATCGCTGCGTACCCGGCGATGACGACCGATTACACCTACTTCGCGAAGCCGTGGCTCGCGACCTTGGCCGCGCACCCATGGCTCTCGGCCTTTGCAACGCCGTTCTCCGACTACGCGCCGCTCTACCTCTACCTGTTGAAGCTCGCGAGCCTGGTCCCGTTGCCGGCTTTGGCGCTCGTGAAGCTCCTTTCGTTCGGGTTCGACATCGCGATCGCCGCTGCGGGCTACGCTATCGTTCGGCGCTTCCTCCCGGCGAGCCGCGACACGGCGCTCCTCGCCGCCGCGACGCTCTTCGCGCTCCCGACAGTGGTCGCGAACAGCGCGCTGTGGGGGCAGTCGGACGCCCTCTATGGGAGCCTCGTGCTCTTCTCCTCCTTGGCGTTGCTCGCCGCGCTTCCCTTGGCCGCCGCGATTCTCTACGGCCTTGCGCTCTCGGCGAAGGTGCAGGCGATCTTCTTCCTCCCTGTCTTCGCCGGCTGGCTCTACCGGCGGGGCGCCCTGCTGCGCTATGGGTGGATACCGCCCGCGGTCTTCGCCCTCTCCGTCGTCCCGGCGTGGGTCTCGGGCGGGAATCTCTGGTACTGGCTCTTCATCTACGCGCACGAGGCGGGGGAGTATCCGTACCTCTCGGTCTCGGCGCAGAGCGTCTTCGCGTTCGTACAGCCTTTGGGCATCTCGCTCGCGCTCGCCGATGCGCTCTTCTGGGCGGGGATCGCCGCCGCCGCCGCGGCGGCGGCGGCGCTCGCGTGGTATGTCGCGTGCGTGCCGCGGCTCTCGGCGCGCGCGACCCTTCTCGCCGCCTTCGCTGCGGGGCTCATCCTCCCGTATCTCCTGCCGCGCATGCACGAGCGCTACTTCTACCTCGCCGATCTCTTCGCGGTGCTCTACGCGTTCTTCGCGCCCCCGCGCTGGTGGGTCGCGGCGCTCGTCGTATTCTCGTCGCTCCTTTCCTACGCGCCGTTCCTCTCCGGGCAGCTCGCGTTCCTCTCGGGCGTCCACGTCGACCTGCGGATCCCCGCGACGCTTCTCCTCCTGCCGATCGGCGCAGTTGTCTACGATCTTGCCGCGCTCTCTCGGGCGCCGCTATCCCCGCTCGCTTTGTCGCGGCCGGAAGCCGGACACGCTACAGTTAATGCGTGAATCTTGGCATGCATCATTTGCGTCGCCGGACGGCGGGCCGGCCGCTCTCCGCCTTCGACTACCTCATGTACGGGGTCGGGCTCGTCCAGCCCGTCGCGCTTGTCCCGCAGGTCGTGGCCATCTACGTCGACGGGCGGAAGCTGGGCGTCTCGATCGCGACCTGGCTCGCGCTCACTCTCTTCAATGCGCTGTGGGCAGTCTACGGCTGGCGCCATCGCGACTGGCCGATCCTGATCGCGAACGTCCTGCTCGCGATCCTCGACGTCGCGATTGTCGCCGGCGTCCTCTGGTACTAGCGGCATGAGCTTCGGCCTCCACCACCTCTCCGCCCGGCGCCAGGCCGCCTTCGGCGTCGAGCCGTACCCCTCGGCGCATATCGCGCGGCGCGTCTTCGACTACGCGATGTACGCGGTCGGCGTCGTCCAGCCCGCCGCGCTCGTCCCGCAGATCGTCTCGATCTATGCCTACCGGCAGACCGCGGGCATATCGCTCGCGACGTGGATCGCGTTCACCTGCTTCAACAGCCTCTGGGCCGTCTATGGCCACGTGCACGGCGACCGGCTCATCTTCGCGGGGAACCTGCTCTTCGTGTGCTTCGACCTCGCGATCGTCGCTGGCGTGCTCGCGTACTGACTACGCGCGGCCGTAGCGGTCTTCGAGCCGCGCGATATCCGCTTCGTCGAAGGGGCCGAACGCGATCTCGAGGAAGACGATGCGCTCCGCGTCCGCTTCGACGCGATGCTCGATGCCCGGGCGCACATAGAATGTGTCGCCCGCCCGCGCCTCTCGCGTCTCGCTTCCGACGGTCACGCGCCCGCGCCCCTCGAGGATGCGCCAAAATTCGCTTCGGTGCGCATGCGTCTGCAAGGAGAACGCCTGGCCCGCCTCGACGGCGATTACCTTCACCGTCGACGATTCGTTCAAGGTGAAGCGCTCGAAGGAGCCCCACGGCCGCTCCTCCCGCTCGTAGTTCGCGAGACCTTCCATATCGGGAGTATACACGCTAGTATGCGCCCGTGCGCATCCGTGTATGTGCCGATGTAGCTCAGTTGGTAGAGCACGCCCATGGTAAGGGCGAGGTCGTCGGTTCAATCCCGACCATCGGCTCCAGATATCAACATACGACCAGTATCTCATCCTTATTTTGGTCTCATCTTGGTATAGTGTTCGAAGTGAACCCCAAGAAACCGCGAACGCCCTGTATCGTCTGCGGTAATGAGCCAGCGCGCGCTGGCTACAAGTACTGTAGCAACGCCTGCCAGCATGAATATCAATACCAAAAATATATAGCGAGATGGAAGGCGGGAAGGGAGTCCGGCCTGCTATCGATTGGCGTGGTGTCCGGTCCTGTGAAAAGGTATTTACGAGAGAAGTTCCATAACAAATGTTGTTTGTGCGGCTGGTCAAGCATGAACCTAAGGACCCAGAAGGTACCTCTGGTCGCAGATCACATCGATGGGAATTGGCGCAATAATGAGGAGCGAAATCTACGACTTATCTGTCCGAATTGTGATGCATTGAGCCCGACGTTTGCGGCTTTGAACAAAGGCAAAGGCCGAACAGGCCGACCCGTAAGCCGGAGGGTGTACGCAGCACGGGCTCTGCGATAAGGGGCTCGCCTCGCCGGGTCTTGCGTGCTAAATTCTGCCTACCGCCACCTTAGCTCAGCTGGCAGAGCGACGGTATCGTAAACCGTAGGTCCCCGGTTCGATCCCGGGAGGTGGCTCCAGAAGAGTTCCTTTTGAGGGAGGTTGGAATGGCGAAGATAGTGTTGGTTGGCTCGACGCGGTTCTCAAAGGCGTTTGCCGAGTGGAACGCGCGTCTCACGCTCCAGGGCCACCTGGTGTACTCGGTCGCGCTTACGGCGACCGAGAATACGATGAACGAGCGGGATAAGGTCATCCTCGCGTAATGGTTCAATACCTTGGAATCACCCAAGGCATATGGCATACACGACAAATCCCAAGCTCCCAGAAGTCAGGCGACGAGCTCGAGAGCTGCTCGCGAAAGGCTGGAGCACCCGCAAAGTCG
>JAGWWI010000024.1 GCA_018970465.1 Patescibacteria group bacterium | reverse complement strand
TGCACGACGCGAAGGACATCCCGCTCTTCGTTGACTGGTACAACACGGAGCGGCCGCACATGGGCATCGGCTGCAGAACGCCCGCTGAAATGCTGAAAGCGATTCCAAGGTGTTGAACTCTATTCGCACAGGGGTACTTATCCCTTGACGACAAGTAATACTAGGTATACCCTAGGGGTATATGAAGTATACGATTGCTGATTTCCATAGGGAGTTCCCCAACGACGACACCTGCTTAGAGTACATATTCAAGGCCAAGTATCCGGCGGCCACGCAGTACTACCGGGCGAAGGATAGGAAGTGCTGGGCCCACTCTGTCACAGGCCACCAGATATACCCGTTGGCAGGCACTATTTTTGAAAAGACCTCCACCCCGCTCGTGACATGGTTTGAGGCTATCTACCTGTTTTCTATCGGTAAGAATGGAGTATCTGCTAAGGAGCTAGAGCGGCACTTTGGCGTCACCTACAAGACCGCGTGGAGAATGGGTCACCAAATCAGGAAGCTCATGGAGCAGGACAAGAACCCGCTCGTGGGCGATGTGGAGGCAGACGAGACTTTCTACGGTAAAGGGGGCGACCACCAGACCGCCTACAAGAATAAGCAAGCTACCCTCGGGGCCGTGGAGAGGAAGGGCCGGGTTAAGGCAAAAACGGCCCCCAATAGACAAGCGGCTATAGTACTCCCGTTCATCAAAGAGAATGTCGTCAGGGGTTCAAAAGTCGTTACGGACGAATACAGGGGCTATGACAAGCTCTCGTACTCCGCGTACGGCTATACCCATAGGAATGTGAAGCACGGTAAGCACCACATGCTTTGGAAGGGTGAGCACACAAACACGATTGAGGGCTTTTGGGGTCAGTTCAAGCGGAGCGTTAGAGGGACATACCACTTTGTATCTCCCCAGCACCTCCAGGCTTACTTGGACGAGTTCGCTTTCCGGTATAACTGCCGGGCTTTGAGTGGGCCCGCTTTCCACCAGTTGCTGGCGAAGGTGGTGTAATGGCTTTCCCGAGCAGCCTCTCGAAGTTAGCTTTATCGGGCTGGGCCCCAGGTTCATGGAGCCTATCTAGCTCCTTGCGGTCAAAGAGCATGGGCTGGAAGATGTCTTTAGAGAAGTTCTTTTGAACCTCGTAGCGTAGCTCCTCAATGGTGTGGCAGGTCTTGGCAAGGCCAATGACCGTCCATATGTGCTCGGTAAGGGCCTTAACACCACGATCTGCCTCTAGCCACTGGTGGTAGCGTTGCCCGGTGTATTTAGGAGGCTTGTTCTCCTGTAGGTACTTGGCTATCTGCTCATCCAGCGCTTCATACACGAACTCATTGACCAGCTTGCCCCAGTATTTAGGGCGCTTGTTGATTTGAGGCCAGTTCGTAAGGCGGCCTAGCTCGCGCCAAAACTGGTCTGGGAAGGTCTTTTCCCACTGGCGGTTCTCCTCTACCAAGAAGAGAGCCATTTTCATCTCTAGGGCGTTCGCGGGGCGGACATACTGGTAGCCGGTTGCCTCGTCAATGAGGCCGGTGATACCGGTCTTGGACGCGGCGACAATAAAAGCGCGGGCCCGCTCTACAATCTCCTGCTGAACGACGCTTAGCTTCTCGCCCTTCTCTTGGGCTGTGATGAACGCGATGCACACGTCTATAAAGTCTGTGGCGTCGTAGGTCGGGATTACCTGGCCGTCTAGGTCGGCCATCGTCTCGCCTCTAGTAATGCGGGCCCGCCCCTCAGCAGGGCGGAGCTTATCAGGCACATAGCCACGAATGGGCTCGGCCGCGATGTAGTTGCCGAACTTGCCGTGCTTTTTGCCAGTAAGGGCCAAGGTCATATCCCGCACGCGGAATACACGCTGGCCGTTGTCTAAGTTATAAACGGGTAAGTTGTTAAAAATCGTCAGGTAGCCCGACGCTATTACTTTTGGTGCTGGGACTTCATTCATTACCGCAAGTTTAGCCCCCTTGGGCCCACTGTCAAATCACTTGCCTTGGGGGGATAGTCACCAACACAGGGCCACGGGGCCCTCGTTCCTATGAGTACGGCAACAGGAGGGGGTGTGTCTCATTTGTCTCATTTTGGGGAATGACCTGGCGACCCGAGTGCCTCGGCATGGCAGGCAAAAGTCCGCTAGAATACCCTTATGAACCCTCACTCACGGGGTACTGAACCCGAGTAGCCCGCCAGATGTCCCAATTCGAACCCAAGTAAAATAAGGGGGTAATTCAAAAGCCCCAGTACTGGCAATTGACGTAATAATTAGATGGTTCCATTGAACCAAATCACAGCGCCCCGGTCGAGCGGGCGAATTTGAAGGCGAGCCAGATGCCGAGGACGCTCCCTATCGAGCTCCAGAGCGTGTAGGCCATGAGGCCGCCGCCCCAGAGCAGGGGGAGGAGGCCGCCCGCGAAGCCGCCAATGAACACGCCCATCCAGACGAGGCTCTTGCCGCTCATTGTTCTGACAATGATACATCCGAGAGGACCTTGCCGTCGTCGATGGTGACGATCCGCCCCGCGGCCCGCGCGTACTCCTCTTCGTGGGTCACCATGATGATCGTCTGCCCGGCGGCGTGGAGCTCTTTGAAGATAGTCACGACCTGCCCCGAGCTCTGGCGGTCGAGGTTCGCCGTGGGCTCGTCGGCGAAGAGGAGCTTCGGCGCGTGCGCGATCGCGCGGGCGATCGCCGCACGCTGCTGCTCGCCGCCCGACATCTGCGACGGGAGATTCTTCAAGCGGTGCGTGAGCTCGACCTTCGCGAGCGCGCGCGCGGCGATCGCCTCCGCTTCGCCCTTGCTCTTGCCCTGCATGAGAAGCGGGAGGACGACGTTCTCGAGGGCCGAGAGGTCGGGCAAGAGCGCGTAGTCCTGAAAGACGTAGCCGAACTCCGTGAGCCGCATCAGGGTCTCCTCCTCGGTCGCCATCTCGCGCGTCGAGCGGCCTTCGACCAGCACGTCGCCCTCGGTCGGCTCGTCGAGCAAGGACATCTGGTACATCAGCGTCGACTTCCCCGCCCCGCTCCGGCCCACGATCGAGACGAACTCGCCGCGGCCGACCTCGAGGTCGATCCCCTTCAGGACGCGCGTCTCGCGCTCGCCGTCCTTGAAGCTTTTCACGAGGCCTGTGACTTCGATGAGCGCCATATCAGGTGTTGCGCCCGAGGATCGAGTCGAGCGTATTCTTGCGCACGATGATGCGCGCGGGCAGGTACCCCGCGATGACGGTCGCGCCGACGAGGAGCGCGACGCGCTCCAGCGTCCCGAGGACGGGCGCGACGATGATCGCGTTCGAGATGGGCAGCACGATCGGATGCGCGTCGATATACGGGACGAGAAATCCGTAGAGGATGAGGAGCCCGATCGAGGAGCCGATCGCCGCGTAGAAGAGGGACTGGAAGACGTACGAGAGCTCGATCGCGCCGCCCGCGATGCCGATGCCCTTCGCGATGCCGATGAACTTCCTGCGCGTAACCGCGTTGATGAAAATGACGATGAATATCGTGATGCCGGCGACGACAAGCCCCACCGAGCCGACCGCGTTCCCGATCGCGCCGAAGGTGTCCTGGATCTCCTGGACGCCCGAGGGGATTGCATCGGCGAAGGTCTCGACCTTCGCATCCGCCCCCACCCCGCTCCGGAGAAGGAGGTCGCGGAATGCCGCCGCGTCGGCCCCGGGCGCGAGCTCGATGCCGATCTCGGTCACGTTCTGGTCGTCGCGCTGCATGAGCGCGCGCACCTCCGGGGCGGGCATGAACACCCGCGCGGCCAAAGGCGAATTGGCCGGGACGTTCAAGATCCCCTTCACGACCACGTCGCGCGTCGCGCCCCCTACCGTGAGGCGGATCTTGGTGCCCGGGTAGACGTTTTCGAGCGGCGTGAGGCCCGGCTGCTTGCCGAAGGAGTAGCGGTCTATGAGCTGCGGCCCGAGGATGACGGCGTCGTAGTCGCCCGGGGAGAAGTAGCTCCCCTCCTTGACGTAGCGCGCGAGGCCGGAGAAGGCGTTCTCTGCGGAGGGGTCGATGCCCTCGATCTGGGCGCCCGTCTCGTTCGCGACCGTGTTCGGGCCCGTGTTGGTGAGGTAATTGGCCTCGATCGTGCCGCCCGTGAGGTAGCGCGCGGCGATGTGCTCGACGCCCGGCAGACCCTGGACGAAGGCGAGCACCTCGGGCGTCTCGACAATATAGTCCTTCGTGTCGAGCGGCGAGAGGACGACGTCGCCCGTCTCCTGGCTCTTGAACTGGTTGCCGATCCCGACGACGATGCCGACCAGGAGCCCCGTCACGACGACGAGGTTCAAGAATGTGAGGAGCATCACGAAGACGATGAGCCCCGTCGTGTAGAGCGACGCGCGGCGGATCTGCCGCACCGCGAGGTACCAACCGACGCGGATGTTGGCGAGAGAGAACATGGCGGGCGGCCGCTACTGCGGCGTGAGGAGGATCGTCTCGCCGCCCGCAAGCCCATCGGTGATCTGGATCATCCCGAGGGAGGGCGCGGCGCCGGTCGTGACCACGCGGTGCTCGACCTTCTTCCCCGCGACGAGCGAGACGTAGGAGGCGCCCGACGGGTCGCGCCCGACCGCGCCCGCGGGGACGACGACCGCGTCCCGGAGCATGCCGGTCGTGATGACGACGTTCGCGGTCATGCCGCTCCGGATGCGCGCGTCTTCGCCGACGAACGCGAGTGTCGTCTTGTAGGTCGGGACGCCGCCCTCTAAGGTCTCGGCCGGATCGACGGCGATCACCTTCGCCGGGAAGGCGACGTCGGGTCCGTATGCGTCAAGCGTCGTCGTAGCGTCGTCGCCCACCGCGACGCCCGCGATCGACACCTCGGGGACGTACACGTCGATCTCGTAGCCGGCGTCGCTCTGCATCGCGATCTCGGAGGTCGAAGGCGACACGATCTCGCCTGTCTTCGCGTCCATCTGGGTGACCACCCCGTCGAAGGGCGCGACGACGCGCGTCGCGGCGAGGGCGGCCTCGGCGTTCTCGAGGTCGGCCCGGCCGGCGGCGATCGCCTCGGGGGTCGAGCCCGCCTCGGCAAGCGCGAGCGACTTCTCGGCCGAGGTGAGCGCGGCCTGGTCGGCCGCGAGGGTGGCCGCGGCGTTCGCGACGTTCGTGCGGCCGGTGGCGATCGAGGCCTCGTCCGCCGCGATCGTCGCGGCAGAGGCTTGGCCCGGCAAAGCTTGCGCGAGCGCTTCGTTCGCGTCGTCGAGGAACGATTCGACGGTGGCGAGGTTAGTCGCGGCGAGGGCGGCAGCCGCGGCGGCGGAGTCGTTCGTAAGGGTCGCGAGTGAGGCGGCCCACTCGGGCAGCGTGGTTTGGAAGTCGGTGCGCGTCTTCTCGAGGCGGGTCTTCAGGTCCGCGTAGTTGGCGAAGATGAGAATCGGCGTCGAGCCCGGATTGGTGAAGATGACGTCGGCGCGATTCGTCACCGCGTCGTCGGCCGCGACGTACGCAGCCTTCTCTGCCGAGACGAGCGCGGCCTCGGCCGAGGCGACGGCGGCCTGGTCGACCGCGAGCTCTTCGGGCCGGGTCCCCGCTTGGAGGGTCGCGAGGTCCGCCTCGGCCTTCGCGACCGCGGCGATCTGGTCTCCGTTATCGATCTCGGCGAGGACGGTGCCCGCCGCGACGTGCTGCCCGACGACGGCGTAGGCGCCCTTGATCCGCCCGCTCGCGGCGAATCCGAGCGCGGCGCTCTTAGCGGCTGCGACCGTCCCTGAGACCGCGACGGTCGAGGGCGTGTCGGCGCGCACGACCGCGTACGTCGCCTTCGCGCTCCCCCCGCCGCCGAAGAGGAGGTATGCGGCGACTGCAAGCGCGATGAGAACCGCCGCGATAACGGTCTTACGCCAGCGGCGGACGAACGCGGAGAGCGCGAATGACGGCATCTGCATCACGCGCACTATACCAAAGACGCTATACTGCGGCCATGCCGAGCGCAGCTGACGTCGTCGCGACCATTCTCGCCTCCTTCGACTCGCTGCCGATCTATCTCCTCCTCGCCGCATCGGCGCTCATCCTCCTCCTCGCGTGGGGCGCGCGCCCGCGGCGCGTCTACTTCGTCCGCCACGGCGAGACGGAGGCGAACGCGCGCCGCATTCGCCAGGCCGAGGCGGGCCCCTTGTCGGCCCTCGGCCGAGCCGAGGTTGCCGCAGCGGCCGCCCACCTTGCACGGTTCCCGATCCAGGCGATGGTCGCGAGCCCCTTCGAGCGCGCCCGCGAGACCGCCGCGATCTTGAACGAGACCTTGCGCGTGCCGCTCACCTTCTCGCCGCTCCTCGCGGAGCGACGGAATCCCTCGGTGGTCGTCGGCCGAAGCGAGGACGACCCGGCGGTGAAGCAGATCATGGACGCGATCGACCGCGTCTACCACGACGACGATTATCGCTACGCGGACGAAGAGAACTTCCTCGACCTCAAGGACCGCGCCAAGAAGCTCCTCGCCCTCTTGGCCGCCGAGAGCCCGCGGCACGTGGTTGCGGTCACGCACGGCATCTTCCTCAAGATGGTCATCGGGTATCTCATCGACCGCGAGAATCTCCACGCCGGCGAATACGCCAAGCTCTCGTTCTTCAACGCCGCCGACAACGCCGGGATCACGATCGTCGAATACGAGCCCCTGAAACGCTGCAACGCGACGCGCGGCTGGCGCGTCCTCGACTACAACATCACGCCCTACGAAGACACCAAGCCCCCGTCCGCGCCCCTCAATGTCGCGCCCCGCATCCCGGCGCCCATTTCGTAAAGAAAAAACCGCGCTCGCGCGCGGTTTTTTCTCGTAACGCGGCTTGGTCGCTAGAAATCCATCCCGCCCATGCCCATGTCGCCGCCGGCGGGGCCGGCGGGGGCCTTCGGCTCCGGAATGTCGGCGACGGCGGCCTCAGTCGTGAGGAGAATCGCGGCGGCACTGACTGCGTTCTCGATCGCCATGCGCGGCATCTTGGCCGCGTCGATGATCCCTGCCTCGACCATGTCCTCGACAATCTCGTCGGCCATCGCGTCGTAGCCCGCGAGCGCTTTGCCGCTCTGGACCTTCTCGACGATCACCGCCGCGTCGTCCTTGCCCGCATTGAGGGCGATCTGCGTCAGGGGGACGGTGAGGGCGTCGACGACGATCGCGTAGCCGGCCGCTTCGTCTGCGCCGAGCTTCGCGCCGCCTGCGAGCTTCTTCGCGATCTTCGCGAGCGCGGTGCCGCCCCCTGGGACGATCCCCTCCTCCATCGACGCCTTGGTCGCCTTCACGGCGTCGTCGATCTTGTCCTTGAGGTATTTCATCTCCTGCTCGGTCGCAGCGCCCACCGAAATGACCGCGACGCCGCCCGAGAGCTTCGCGATGCGCTCCTCGAGCTTCTCTTTGTCGTACTTGCTGTCGGTATTCTCGAGCTGGGCCTTCAAGCTCGCGATGCGGGCTTCGATGTCGGCCTTCTTGCCCTTGCCGCCCACGATCGTGGTTGCGTCCTTGGTCGCGGTCACGCGCGCGGCTTTGCCGAGCATGTTCAAGGTCGCGTTCTCGAAGGTGATGCCCACCTCTTCCGAGATGACCTGGCCGCCAACGACCGCCGCGATGTCGGCCAACTGCTCCTTCTTGCGGTCGCCGTAGCCGGGAGCCTTCACCGCGACGACGTTAAAGGCACCCTTCAATTTATTCACGACGAAGGTCGTCAGCGCTTCGCCCTCGACATCGTCGGCGACGATCACGAGCTCGCGCTTGCCGCTCTGCGCGACCTTCTCGAGGATCGGGAGGATCTCCTGCACGCCCGAAATCTTCTTATCGGTAATGAGGATGGTCGCGTCCTTCACCTCCGCCTCCATGCGCTCTGCGGAGGTCACCATGTACGCCGAGACGTAGCCCTTGTCGAACTGGAGCCCTTCGACGACCTCGTACGAGAGCTCCATGCCCTGGCTCTCCTCGACCGTAACGACGCCCGAGGCGCCCACCGCCTCGACCGCTTCGGCGATGATGTTGCCCAACTCCTCGCTCTCGGCGGAGACGGCTGCGACCTGGCGCACCTGCGCCTTGCCAGCGACGGGCTTCGCCATCTTCTTAAGCTCTGCGAGGGCGTCGGCCTTCGCCTTGTCCATCCCGGAGCGGATTGCCATCGCGCCCGCGCCCTTCGACACACGCGCGAGGCCTTCGTTCACCAAGGCTTCGAACAGTACGACCGTGGTGGTGGTGCCGTCGCCCGCGGTGTCGTTCGTCTTGTTCGCGACCTCCTTCACGATCTCGGCGCCCATGTTCTCGAACTTGTCCTTGAAGGAAATCTCCTTCGCGATCGACACGCCGTCGTTCGTGATGCGCGGGCCCCCATAGCCCTTATCGAGGACGACGTTCCGGCCCTTGGGGCCGAGGGTCACCTTCACCGCGCGCGCCGCCTGCGCGATCCCCTTCGCGAGGGACTTGCGCGCGTCTTCTCCGAACAGTATCTGCTTTGCCATAAGCGAGAGAATGATTAGCGCTTGATAAGGGCGATGTCCGACTCCGCGAGGACGTAGTGCTCCTCGCCGTCGATCTTCACGGGCTCGTCCCAGGGCTTCTTGAAGAGGACGGTGTCGCCCTCCTTGACCTCCATGGCGAGACGCTTCCCGTCGCTCCCGAGCTTGCCCGGCCCCACCGCGACCACCTCGCCCTGGATGAGCTTCTCCTTGTCAGCCGACTCGGGGATGATGATGCCCGAGGGCAGCTTCTTCTCCCCCGCCTTCTCCTCTGGCTTCACGAGCACCTTGTCGCCAAGGGGCGCAAACGACAATTTCTTTGCCATACGATTGCTCTTATATAAAGCTGGTAAGCGCCCTAACGAACGCGAGTATATAAGAAGATGAAGACCGGCGTCAAACGGCCGGCCGGCACGATTCCTCCCCTGAGGCCCCTGGTATGGGCCTGGCTCGGGCATACCGGGAACCCGCCTCAACAGGGCGAGAGGCCCCCGTGTGCCTGCACCGGGCGGACGCGACTGACAGCCCCCATCCTCACCACCCGAGGGACGCAGCAGGCGCCCTCACAAGACCGCGGCAGGCACCGCGGTCTTATTTTTCTACAGAGTCCCGCTTTTTACAGAACAACAACGAGCTTTTTTCTTATCGCGAGCACCGAGAGCGGCCCATTTCTTCCAATGGCTTTTATCGAGACCCGAGTTGGAAATCATGGTCTCTAACGTCCTCTCGGGATATGTCCCGTGTGTAATATTCACCTCAATGATGTGCTGCTTGTCCTGACTAATCCAAGCTTGGTGTGACCCAGCTAGCTCCTTCAAGAAGGAAAAGTTAGGCACTTCAGGAAGTCAAAGAGGGTATTGGTTTCCCAACCAGAAATCCCCCGCGCCATATATTATTTCTCAAAAGCAACCTGAGGGTTCAGCTTCCTCTCGTACGGATTGAAGCTGGCCGTCAGCAGTCGACGCCGTTTGTGCGCGTCAACCAATTGTTTTCGTTGAGCACTTTTCTTGGTCTCCTCGAATATCTCCCAATATTCGGTGGGAGCGTGTCTGTTTAGAAGGTCGTCGGAAAGATTGTTCTCCTGCACAGCCTCCAAGTGCAGGCGGGTGGCCGTCTCCAGATGCTTCTTGACTTCTTCAAGATTCGTTCCCTCTTCAATAATGTTGAACTCCAGACAGACACCTACAATATGCTTCCCCTCCTGAATGAAAAGGAAATTCATCTCTCCCATTGCCTTGGTGTTTTGTACGTACCGCATTGGCTCAACTATACCCTAGAATACCTTGACGGTCTAATGAAGGGGCCGCATGTCGAACGTTATGCCCAGTTGCCTCTCGAAGGGCTCGGGTGTAAGGTAGGGGGCACAGATGGGAGCACTCGTATCGGCCCTGCCGTACGCGGAGATCATCCTCTCAATACTCCTCATCGCCGGTGTCGTGCTGCAGCAGCGCGGAGCGGCGTTGGGCGGAGCCTTCGGAGGCGACAACTTCGCGTCAACCTTCTACAAGCGCCGCGGCGCGGAGAAGTTTCTCTTTAACGCGACGATCGTCGTCGCGCTCCTCCTCGTACTATCGGCCATAGCGAGCTTCCTTCTGTCAGGATCGTGAAGGAGAGCGTCGCCCGCGCGAAGGAGGTCCTCGGCAAGCGGCGCGCGGTCGCCCCGCTCGAGCGCCTCGGCGCGCGCGTCAGCGCGCTCCCCTTGGGCGACCAGGTCATCCTCTGGGCCCTCGGCGGCCTCCTCGCGCTCGCGACCGCGCTCGGGCTCCTCGCGATCGAGCGACACTTCCTCGTCGTGGTGCCCGCCTATGGCGGGACGTTGACCGAGGGGATCGTCGGCAGCCCGCGCTTCGTGAATCCGCTCTTGGCGATCACGGACGCCGACCGCGACCTCGCGGCCCTCACCTACAGCGGGCTCATGGGCGAAGATGCGAACGGCGACCTCGTCCCCGTCCTCGCGTCGAGCTACGACGTCTCTGCGGACGGCAAGACCTACACCTTCCACCTGCGCCCCTCCGCGAAGTTCTCGGATGGCACGCCGGTCACGGCGAACGACGTGGTCTTCACCGTCACCAAGGCCGAGGACGCGAGCCTCAAGAGCCCGCAGTACGCCGACTGGTCCGGGATCGCCGTTTCGGCGCCCGACTCTGCCACGGTGGTATTCACCCTCGGGAAGCCGTACGCCCCGTTCCTTGAGCTCACGACGCTCGGCATCCTCCCCGCGCACCTGTGGTCGAGCATCTCGGACGACCAGTTCCCCTTCTCGACCCTCGAGACTGCGCCCGTCGGAGCCGGACCCTTCAAGGTGACGGGCACCACCAAGGACGCGAACGGGCTCATCACCGGCATGACGCTCGCCGCGAACCCGAACTACCCGCTCGGCCGCCCCTACCTCGACGGCATGCAGATCGCCTTCGAAGCTTCGAGCGACGACCTCGCGCGCGCGCTCGATAGCGGCGCGATCGAGAGCGCGTACGGGGCGGCGCCGGGCGCGGGGGCGGGCGAGACGATCGTCGAGAAGCCGTACGCCCGCGTCTTCGGCATCTTCTTGAACGGGAACGCGAATCCGGTCTACGCCCGGCCCGAGGTCCGGAAGGCGCTCTCGCTCGCGGTCGACCGCGATGCGCTCGTCGAGGAGGCATTGGGCGGCTACGCGACGCCGATCGCGGGCCCCGTCCCGCCGGGCGCCGGCGTCGCCGAAGCGAGCGTTCCCGCCTCCGCGACGCCGACCGCCGACGCCGCGGCCGTCCTCGAGAAGGCGGGCTGGAGCTACGACGCGTCGAGCCGGCTGTGGCAGAACGCGGGCGCGAAGCTCTCGCTCGATGGGATCACGATCCGCACCTCGAACGTCCCCGAGCTCCGCGCCGTCGCCGACGCGGTCGAGGCCGACTGGGAGAAGCTCGGCATCCCTGTCGCAATCGAGCTCTACGAGCCGGGCGACCTCTCGCAGAACGTGATCCGGCCGAGGAAGTACGACGCCCTCCTCTACGGCGAAGTGATCGGCCGCGATCTCGACCTCTACGCCTTCTGGGACTCGAAGGAGACGGCGGACCCGGGCCTCAACATCGCGCTCTACGCTAATAAGTCCGTCGACGCCTTGCTCGAAGACGCGCGGGCGAACCCAGACAGCGCGGCGCGCCTCGCCGACCTCGCGAAGATCGAGACGACGGTCGCCGCCGACTATCCCGCCGTCTTCCTCTACGCGCCCGACTTCGTCTACACCGTTCCCGCCGACCTCAAGGGCGTCGCGCTCCCCGAGATCACGACGCCCGCAGACCGCTTCGCCACTGTCGCCTCGTGGTACCGGAAGACGGACGCGGTCTGGCCCCTTTTCGTACCGAGCAAACACTGAGTTGCTCACGGCATTAGCAAACCAATCACTAACGAATCAGCACCATGTCTTCAGAACCCCCAGCACCGGCTCCGAGCTCATTCGGCTCTCCGAGCCGCCCCGCGCGAGGC
>JAGWWI010000023.1 GCA_018970465.1 Patescibacteria group bacterium | reverse complement strand
AAGACGCCGTGGCGGTTGCGAAATAACACTGTCGCGCTAGGATTGAGGCTTCCGCGCCTTCGGGATGGCGGAAGAATGTTCCCCTAAGAGAGGTGAAAATGTCGGCCCACGAACTTATCGATTCGCGAACAATCGATCGCATCACGCTCAGCGTTGTATCGTCACGGGGCACGCAATACAGTTCTGCAGACTGCTCGCTCATTGTCGGTACGCGCCAGACGGAGGGTGGAAGTGAGCAGCTGAAGCTTGAGGACATGAGCCTGGACGATCCGTTCCTCGATCCATTCCGCGGCTTTCTCGCGGCGCACCCGACCGCAAAGCTCCCGGAGTGTGCCGAGGAGCGCATGCATGCAATTGAGGCTATGGCGGCACAGGCGCCTGGATTTACTGCATAGCGAGACTCCCAGAGAGCGCGGGCGGGCCTTAGGGGTCGCCCGCGTTTGTGTTACTCCTTGTGAGCGTAAGAGGTTCTTCATGGCAGAAGTCACGGAGATATCCCATGTCTGACTATGTTTTGACTCAGGAGGAGCGGCTGCTGCGGATGCTCCGGGCCACGCCCGGGGCCGTCACCTCGCGGATGCTCGAGACGGCGCTCTCGCCGACCTCGCGCGTTAATTCGCTTGCCGCGCTCCGGGTAGCCATCTGCCGCGCCCGCAAGCTCCTCGTTCCGGGCGAATCGATCGTGAATCACGTGAAGTTCGGTTACGAACTCGTCCGCACGCCCCGCGCCTAGCGCGGGGCTTCGCTCATGCCGGCACGAAGTCGAGCTCCTTCAGCATCGGGCGGGCGGCGACGAGGCGGACCTTGATCGGGTCGCCGAGCTGGAAGGCTTTGCCGGTGCGGCGGCCGACGAGGCGGTAGTGCCGCTCGTCGTAGTCGAGGTAGTCGTTGCCGAGGTCGGTGATGCGGATCATGCCGTCGGCATGCGTCGACTGCTCTTCGACGTACGCGCCGCGCTCCGAGACGCCGGAGATGACCGCGTCGAACACCTCGCCGATCCGGGGCGCCAAGAACTCGACCTGCTTCATCTTGATCGAGTCGCGCTCGGCTTCGGCGGCGCCGACCTCGCGCTCGGAGCAGTGGAGCGCCAGCGCGTCGAACGCGGCCATCTCCTCGGCGGTGACGGGATTCCCGCCTGCGTGGCTCTTCACGAGCCGGTGGATCACGAGGTCGGGATAGCGGCGGATCGGCGAGGTGAAGTGGGTATAGAAGTCGAAGGCGAGGCCGAAGTGCCCGATGTTGTCGGTCGTGTAGACCGCCTTCGCCATGGAGCGCAAGGTCGCGGTCTTGACGAGATATTCCTCCGGCGTGCCCTTCACCCCCTCGAGGAGGCGATTCAGCTCCGCGCCCGAGACCTTGCCGCCCGCGCCGACCGCGAGGTTGTGGCCCATGACGCGCAAGAGCTGCGCGAGGTTCTCGATGCGATCCGGGTCGGGCGCGTCGTGCACGCGGTAGAGGGAGCGGAAGTGGGGGCCGCCATTCGCCGCGAGCTTCGAGAGGTGCTCCGCGACCGCCTCGTTCGCGAGGAGCATGAAGTCCTCGATGAGGAGGTTCGTCGCCTTGCGCTCCTTGAGCTCGATCGCGATCGGCGTGCCGCGCTCATCAAGCCGGACCTTCACCTCCGCGGTGTCGAACTCGATCGCGCCCTTGGCAGATCGCCGCGCGCGAATCTTCTCCGAGAGCTTGTGCAGGGTCGCGAGCTCGTCGTGGAGGTCGCCCGCGCCTTGGTCGAGCGTCTGCTGCGCGTCTTCGTAGGTGTAGCGGCGGTCGGAGTGGATGACCGTCTCGCCGAACCAGCGGTCGGTGACATTCGCGTCTTCGTCGAGGGTGAAGACGGCCGAGACGGCGAGGCGGTCCTCCGCCGGATTCAGGGAGCAGAGGTCGGTCGAGAGGATCTCGGGGAGCATGGGGATCGTGCGGTCGACGAGGTAGACGGAGGTCGCGCGCTCGCGCGCCTCGCGGTCGAGCGCCGAGCCCGGGGTGACGAAGAAGGAGACGTCGGCGATGTGGACGCCCACCTCGACGAGGCCGCTCTCGAGGCGGCGCACCGAGAGCGCGTCGTCGAAGTCCTTTGCGTCGGCCGGGTCGATCGTCATCGTGGGGACGGCGCGGAAGTCGCGCGCCACTCCCGTCTCTACTCGACGCGCCGCCTCCGCGCGGAGCAGCTCCCGGCCTTCGGCCTCAAGTCTCCGCGCTTCGGCGGCCACGCCGGGAGGGAAGTCGGAGCGGAAGCCGGCCCCGAGCGCGAGGGCGCGCATTTCGACATCGTGCTCGCCCGCCTTGCCGATCACCTCCTCGACGACGCCCTGCGGCAATTCCGCCTCGGCGGGCCAATCGGTCAGGCGGACCAGGACCTTGTCCCCCGGGCGAGCGCGAGCGCTCGCCGTAATCTCGATCGGCAGATGCATCCGCTTGTAGTCGGGCTCGAGGATGACGTGCCCCGGCTTGTCTTCGACCAGGGTGCCGACGAAGTGTTCGCGCGCGCGCGCGATGATCGCGACGACCTTGCCGGCCGCGCGCGGCGGCATCCGCCCCGACGGGTCGCGGTGCATGCCCGTCGGCTCGACCCGCACCAGGTCGCCGTGGAGGGCGTGCAAGGTCGCCGCGGGCGGGATGAGGAGATCGGCGGATTTGTCCCGATTTTTGGCTTTAGGGTCTGTGCCCGGCGGCGAGACGAACCCCATGCCTTTCTTGGTGAGGCTGATAGGCGCTTCAAACGGCTGCATAGTGAACCCACTGTAGCAAATTTGCGGAAATATGCCCCCTTTGGTAAGGTAAGGCCTACATATGTTGATGATCCGCCTCCAGCGCATCGGCCGCAAGAACGACCCGGCGTACCGCGTCAGCGTCCTCGAGAGGGCGCGGGCGGCGCGCACCGGCCGCGTCGTCGAGACCCTGGGGAGCTACAACCCCAAGACCAAGCAGTTCGCCGTCGACGAGACGAGCATCAAAGAGTGGATCGGCCACGGCGCGAAGCCCACGGCGACGCTCCAGAACCTTTTCATCGCGAAGGGGATCATCACGGGCGAGAAGGCAGACAGCTTCCCCTCGTCCGCCCGCAAGAAGGCGCGTGAAGCAGCGGCGAAGGCTGAGGCGGAGGCCGCTGCGGCGAAGAAGGCTGCCGCCGACGCTGAAGCTGTGGCGGCCAAGGAGGCAGAAGCAGCTGCTGTTGCTGCAGAGGCGCCGAGCGCAAGCGAGGCGCAGGAGGCTCCTGTCGAGGAAGCCGTTCCGGCAGAGGAGCCTGCAGTCGAGGCTGCGCCGGCCGAGGCTCCAAACGAGAGCCAAGCAGAGGCTGCAGCGTAGGGCGGGCCCCTGCTCCGCGTAAAGCTACGCAGGGCAAGCGCGGTGTTACTATTTCCGTCATGGAACCTGACCAAGCATTTCTTGAATACGCAGTGAAGGCGCTCGTCGACCACCCCGAGGCGGTCGAGACGACGCGCGCCATCGACCAGATGGGCGTGCTCCTCACGCTCACCGTCCACCCCGAGGACATGGGCAAGATCATCGGCAAGAGCGGCAAGACCGCCGAGGCGCTCCGCATCCTGCTGCGCGTCGTCGGGATGAAGGGCAACGCCCGCGTCAACCTGAAGATCAACGAGCCCGTCGGCGGCAAGCGCGAAGCGGAGTTCAAGGGCGCCGAGGACTCTGGCGTGTGAGATTCCACCTCGTCACGCTCTTTCCCGACGCCTGCGACGCGTACCTCTCCGCGTCTATTTTGGGCAGGGCAAGGCAAGAGAAGAAAATAAAAGTCGAGTACCAGAATCCGCGCGACTACGTCCTCAATAAGTGGGGCAAGGTCGACGAACGCCCCTATGGCGGCGGGCCCGGGATGGTGATGCAGGCGCTGCCGATCGTGAGGGCGGTCGAGAAGGCGCTGAAGGGCAAGAAGGGGAAGTCGGCCATCATCTGGTTCTCGCCTGCCGGCAAGCAATTCGACAACAAAGAAGCCGACAAGCTCGCGAAGTATGACGAGCTCGTCCTCGTCTGTGGCCGCTATGAGGGCATCGACGAGCGGGCGAAGCAGATGTTGAAGACCGTCGCGCCTGTCAAAGAGTATGCCGTCGGCGAGGCTGTCTACACCGGCGGCGAAGTGCCCGCGATGGCAATCGTCGACGCCGTCACTCGCCGCCTGCCCGGCGTCCTCGGCAAAGACGCATCGGTCGAGGAGCGGCGCGTCGCAGCGCATAAAGTCTACACTCGCCCCGAGACCATCGAATATAAGAAAAAGAAGTACCGCGTCCCGAAGGTCCTCCAGACCGGCCACCACGCCAAGATCGACGCGTGGCGGGCGAAGGCAAAAGGCGCCCAGAAATAGTCGAAAAGCGTATACTAGGCATATGGACGAACACCCCCTCGACCTCAATCAGATCCCCAAGCAGCTCTGCGAGAATGTGCTCGTCGGCGCCAATGGCGAATCCTTCATGCTCGGGATGATCGTCGGCAACAACCTCTCGCCCTTCGCGCTTACCCCCGAGCACGCCAAGCGCCTCGCCAAATTGCTCGCCGAGAAGGTCGCGATCTTCGAGCGCGAGTACCGCCCGATCGACGAAGAGCAGAAGATTCCCTCGCCCATGCAGATCAGCGACTTGGGCGACGACCCGGCGTAGCCCCGCCGCCCGTTCACCCCGGCTTCATCCCCAGGCGGGTACGATCGCGCTTGACGGGCGCGGGCGGGGAGGAGTATATTTTGCGTACGAGATACGAGTGAGTTTCGGACGGG
This sequence comes from Patescibacteria group bacterium, assembly GCA_018970465.1. Lineage (GTDB taxonomy): Bacteria > Patescibacteriota > Minisyncoccia > Phycocordibacterales > Phycocordibacteraceae > C7867-001. Next base: position 7,609 of record JAGWWI010000023.1, on the reverse strand, counting down.
CCTTAAGCGGGGCGGGGCACAGCAGGATTCATACGGGCGATATAAAAGCGAAACGCGGGAGCGGATTCTCCGTGCGTTCGTTTGTCCGCATTAGCGGCACCTTTTCTTGATTCACCCTTATTTGCTCACTAAACGAGACCCCCAGATGGCTACCAAGAAGAACCTCGTCCAGAAGACCTTCGGTGCATACCATGCGCCCGCCGTCCCCTTCCCGGACCTGATCGGGCACCAGCAGGAGTCCTTCACCTGGCTCCTTGCGCACGGCCTCCGGGAGCTCTTCGCCGAGTTCTCCCCGATCAGCGACTACTCGGGCAAGAAGTTCGAGCTCCGCTTCGACGGCTTCGAGGTGGGCGACCCGAAGTGCGACGAGGAGTTCGCCCGCGAGAACATGCGCACCTACGAGGCGCCCGTGAAGGCGACCGTCACGCTCCTCAACAAGACGCTCGGCTCGGAGAAGAGCCAGGACCTCTTCCTCGCCGACATGCCGATCATGACGCCGCACGGCTCGTTCGTCGTCTCCGGCGTCGAGCGGGCGATCGTCCCGCAGCTCGCACGAAGCTTCGGCGCGTTCTTCACCTCCGAGTTCATCCGCGGCACGCAGTACTTCGGCGCGAAGATCATCCCCAGCCGCGGCGTCTGGATCGAGATCGACAGCGAGGCCGACGGCGCGATCTTCGTCAAGATCGACCGCAAGCGCAAGTTCCCGGTGACGCAATTGCTCACCGTCTTCGGCGCGGGCCTCGGGCAGGAGATCGCGAAGCACTTCGCGGGCGACGAAGCCGCGCTTGCCGCCGTCAAGGCGACCCTCGCGCACGACGAGACCACGTCGGTCGAGGAGGCGTACATGGAGATCTACAAGAAGATGCGCGACGGCGACCTCGCCACTCCCGAGGCCGCGAAGAATCACGTCCAGTCGCTCTTCTCGGCGGAGCGCTATGACCTCAACAAGGTCGGGCGGCACCGCCTCAATGCGCGCTTCGGTCTCCCGACGACGCCGAAGGCCCTCGAGAAGCGCACCTTGACCCTCGCGGACTTCGTCAATATCGTCGGCGAGATCGTCCGCTTGAACCAGGACCCGGAAGCGCGGCCGGACGACATCGATCACCTCGGCTTCCGCCGCGTGCGCTTCGTCGGCGAGCTCCTCCAGGCGCGCATGCGCGTCGGCATGAGCCGCATGAAGCGCAACATCCAGGACCGCATGTCGACGATCGAGAGCGAGACGACGCTCCCGATGGCACTCGTCAATCCGCGCCCGTTCCAGGCGGCGGTGCGCGAGTTCTTCACCGCCAACCAGCTCTCGCAGTTCATGGATCAGCAGAACGTCCTCGCCGAGCTCGAGAACCTGCGCACCCTCTCCGCGCTCGGCCCCGGGGGCCTCACGCGCGAGCGCGCGGGCTTCGAGGTGCGCGACGTGCATCCCTCGCACTACGGGCGCCTCTGCCCCATCCACACGCCGGAAGGGCAGAACATCGGCCTCATCCTCCGCATGGCGACCCACGCCAAGACGAACGACTTCGGCGTCGTCGAGACGCCTTACGTGAAGGTCGTCGACGGGAAGGCCTCTGGCGAGATCGTCTACGTGAACGCGCTCGAGGAGGAGAACGAAGTCATCGCGCATGGCGCGACCGAGCTTGACGCCGACGGCCGCATCAAGGCCGAGACTCTCGAGGCGCGCAAGAACGGCGAGCCGTTGGTCGTCTCCTACAAGGACGTGACGCTCATGGACGCGTCGACCTACCAGATGTTCTCGGTCGCGACCGCGATGATCCCCTTCGTGAACCACAACGACGCGAACCGCGCCCTGATGGGCTCGAACATGCAGAAGCAGGCGACGCCGGTCCTCGTGCCCGAGGCCCCCTTGGTCGCGACCGGCATCGAGGCCGCTGCGGCAGGCGCGACCGGCCGCCTCGTCGTCGCGGAGGAGGCGGGCGAGGTTACCTACGTCGACGCGCGCAAGATCGTCGTCACGAATAAGGAGGGCAAGAAGCGCGAGTATCCTTTGCAGGGTCTCACGCAGACGAACCAGAACTCGGCCTTCCTCCAGCGGCCCGCGGTCGTCGCGGGCGACAAGGTCAAGAAGGGCGATCTCCTCGCCGACCACTCCTCCTCCGACCGCGGCCAGCTCGCTCTCGGACAGAACGTCCGGGTGGCGTTCATGAGCTGGAACGGCGCGAACTACGAGGACGCCATCATCATCAGCGAGCGGCTCGTCGAGGACGCGAAGTTCACTACGGTGCACATCGAAGACTTCGAGTGCGTCGTGCGCGACACGAAGCTCGGCCCCGAGACGACGACGCACGACATCCCGAACGTCGGCGAACTCCGCCTTAAGAACCTCGACGAAGAGGGCGTCATCCGCATCGGCGCTGAGGTGCGCCCCGGCGACATTCTCGTCGGAAAGGTGACGCCCAAGGGCGAGACGCAGCTCACGCCTGAGGAGCGGCTCCTCCGCTCCATCTTCGGCGATAAGGCGAAGGACGTGAAGGACACCTCGCTCCGCATGGAGGGCGGCAAGCGCGGCCGCGTTATCGGCGTGCGCGTCTTCTCCCGCGAGAAGGGTGACCAGCTCGAGACGGGCATCATCAAGAAGGTCGTCGTCACGGTCGCGCAGGTGCGCAACGTCTCGGTGGGCGACAAGCTCGCCGGCCGCCACGGCAACAAGGGCGTCATCAGCCGCGTGCTTCCCGTCGAGGACATGCCCTACGACGAGAACGGCAACCCGGTCGATGTGATCCTCACGCCCTTGGGCGTCCCGAGCCGCATGAATCTCGGCCAGATCCTCGAGCTCCACCTCGGGCTCGCGGCGAACACCCTGGGCTACCAGGCAGTCGTCCCGCCGTTTGCGGGCGCGACTGCGGACGAGATCCGGAGCGAGCTCGAAGCCGCCGGCTTCGACAAGACGGGCAAAGTCACGCTCTACGACGGCACGACCGGCGAGGCCTTCGGGCAGAAGGTCGCGGTCGGCTACATGTATGTCTTGAAGCTTCACCACATGGTCGAGGACAAGATCCACATGCGCTCGATCGGCCCGTACTCCCTCATCACCCAGCAGCCCTTGGGCGGCAAGGCGCAGAATGGCGGCCAGCGCTTCGGCGAGATGGAAGTGTGGGCCCTCCTCGGCTACGGCAGCGCCTATACGCTCCGCGAGATGCTCACGATCAAATCCGACGACATCCAGGGCCGCTCCGCCGCCTTCGATGCGATCGTGAAGGGCGAGCCGATCAGCCACTCAGGGACGCCGGCGTCCTTCGCCGTCTTGACGAATCAGATCCGCGGGCTCGCGCTCGACGTCGAGCCGGTGCAGCTCCCACCGGAGCCGGACGCATGAAATATTTAAACATTTAAAAATTTAAACATTTCACTATGGCTGTACCCCCGCGCATCATCCAAACCCCCCGGCCAGGGCCCGCCCGCCAGGCGGCCGACCTCTGGAACGCCTTGACGCTCCGCCTCGCCTCGCCCGAGCGCATCCTCGACTGGAGCCACGGCGAAGTGACGAAGCCCGAGACGATCAACTACCGCACCCAGCGCTCGGAGAAGCACGGCCTCTTCGACGAGAAGATCTTCGGCCCCGAGAAGGACTACGAGTGCTACTGCGGCAAGTACAAGGGCATCCGCTACAAGGGCATCGTCTGCGACAAGTGCGGCGTCGAGATCACGCGCTCGATCGTGCGCCGCGAGCGCATGGGCCACATCGAGCTCGTCTCGCCGGTGGCGCATATCTGGTTCCTCCGCTCCGTCCCCTCCCGCATGGCGCTCCTGCTTGGCACCTCGGCGGCCGACATCGAGAAGGTCGTCTACTTCGCGGGCTACATCGTCACGAAGGTCTCGGACGCCGAGAAGAAGCGCCTCGCGGCCGAGCTCGAGAGCGAGTACAAGGCGAAGTACAAGTCGCTTGAGAGCGACAAGGAGCGCGACGCGCTCAAGGAGCGCATGACCGCGGCGAAGGCCGAGATCGACGGGATTGCCGTCGGCCGGGTCCTCGACGAGATGGAGTATCACCGCTTCTCCGTCAAATACGGCGGCCTCTTCGAGGCGTCGATTGGCGCGGAAGCGATCTACAACATCTTCCGCGCGATGGACCTCAAGGCCCTCGAGGCCGAGCTCCTCGCCAAATACGAGAAGGCCGGCGTCGCCGACCGCGAGAAGCTCGCGAAGCGCCTTTCGCTTATCGCCGGCATGCTCGCCTCCGGGATCCGCCCCGAGTGGCTCTTCCTCACGCGCATCCCGGTCATCCCGCCCGCGCTTCGCCCGATGGTCGCGCTCGAAGGCGGCCGGCACGCGACTTCGGACTTGAACGACCTCTACCGCCGCGTCATCAACCGCAACAACCGTTTGAAGAAGCTGATCGACATCCACGCGCCGGAGGTCATCCTCCGCAACGAGAAGCGCATCCTCCAGGAGGCGGTCGACGCCTTGCTCGACAATTCCATCCGCAAGGGCGGGGCCGCTGGCGGCGCGCTTACGCCTGCGCAGCGCCGGCCCTTGAAGAGCCTCGCCGACTACCTGAAGGGGAAGCAGGGCTACTTCCGCCAGAACCTCCTCGGCAAGCGCGTCGACTACTCGGGCCGCTCGGTGATCGTCGTCGGACCGGATCTCGAGCTCGACGAGTGCGGCCTCCCGAAGCACATGGCGCTCGAGCTCTTCCGCCCGTTCGTGATCGCCGGTCTCTTGGAGCGCGAGCTCGCCTTCAACATCCGCGGCGCCGGGCGCCTCATCGAAGACGGCGTGCCGGAGGTCTGGGAGATTCTCGAAGAGAAGATCCAGGGCAAGTACGTGCTCTTGAACCGCGCGCCGACCCTCCACCGCCAGGGCATCCAGGCGTTCCGCCCCCGCCTCATCGAGGGCGACGCGATCCGGCTCCACCCGTTGGTGTGTCCGGCCTTCAACGCGGACTTCGACGGCGACCAGATGGCCGTGCACGTCCCGCTCTCTGAGGAGGCGCAGTGGGAGGCGGCGAACGTCATGAGCGCGAACAAGAACATCCTGAAGCCGGGCTCGGGCGCGCCGGTCATCGCGACCTCGCATGACATCGCGCTCGGCGCCTTCTGGCTCACCAAGATCGTGCCGGGAGCGAAGGGCGAAGACGACCACTTCGCTTCGCCGAACGGGGCGATCCTCGCGCATGACTACGACATGCTCGATCTGCGCGCCAAGATCCACGTGCTCCCCTCGCCGGGGAAGGCGAAGTACGCTGCGTTCGAAGACAAGCCGTTCGAGACCACCGTCGGACGCCTCCTCTTCAACACGGTCCTCCCGGCCGACTATCCCTTCGTGAACGCCGCGATCACCAAGAAGGCGCTCTCGGGGATCGTGAACGACTGCATCGTCCGCTACGGCCTCGACGCGGTGCCGGGCATCGTGAACCGCATCAAGCGCTTCGGCTTCGACTACGCGACGAAGGCGGGCATCACGTGGTCCTTGGACGACGTGTCCGTCCCGACGGGCAAGAAGGCGCTCGTCGAAGAGGCGCGCGAGCGGGTCGCGAAGATCGAGCGCGACTACCAGGACGGTCTCCTCGCGGAGGACGAGAAGCGCCGCATGGTGATCGAGATCTGGCACTCGACCAAGCAGCAGGCAGAGAAGCTCGTCGAAGAGGCGATGCGGCCGGAGGGTTCGGTGCACGACATCATCCAGTCGGGCGCTCGCGGCTCCTTGGGGAACCTGACGCAGATGGCGGGCATGAAGGGCCTCATCCAGAACACTGCCGGCGAGACGATCGAGGTGCCGATCATCTCCTCGATGATCGAGGGCTTCAACCCGGTCGAATACTTCATGTCGACCCACGGCTCCCGCAAAGGTCTCGCCGACACCGCGCTCGGCACCGCCAAGGCCGGGTACCTCACGCGCCGCCTCTTCGACGTCGCGCAGGACTCGATCGTGACGGAGGCGAACTGCGGCACGAAGCGCGGCATCGCGATCGGGCGCGCCTCGGCCTCCGGCTTGAAGATCGACTTCGCCGAGGCCGTGCGCGGCCGCGTGCTCGCCGAGGACGTGAAGGACGCCGAGGGCACGACCCTCTTCAAGCGCGGCCACTACCTCGAGAAGGCGGACGCCGAGGCGGTCGCCGCCTCGAGCGTCCAGTCGGTCGTCGTGCGTTCGCCGATGAGCTGCGAGACCCGCTACGGCGTCTGCCAGCACTGCTACGGCATGGACCTCACCTCGCGCGAGCTCGTCGACCTCGGCGAAGCGGTCGGCACCGTCGCCGCGCAGGCGATCGGCGAGCCGGGCACGCAGCTCACGATGCGCACTTTCCACGCGGGCGGCACCGCCGTCCTCGGCGGCGACATCACCTCGGGCCTCCCGCGCGTCGAGGAGGTCTTCGAGAAGCGCTCGCCGAAGCACCCGGCCGTGGTCTCGAAGTCCGACGGCATCGTGATGGAGGTGAAGGAGGTAGGGAACGAGAAGGTGATCGTCGTCGCGCCCGCCAAGGGGCAGGGCAAGAAGGACGGCTCGGCCTACGAGTACCTCGCGCCCTTCCCGCGCGTCCCGATCGTCAGCGCCGGCGAGGAGATCAAGAAGGGCCAGATCCTGACCGACGGCTCCGCCGACCTCGACGACCTCTTCGAGCACGCCGGCCGCGCGCTCGTGCAGGAGTACATCATCGCCGAGGCGGCAAAGATCTACGAGCTCCAGGGCTCGCCGGTCTCAAGGAAGCACCTCGAGGTGATCGTCAAGCAGATGTTCAGCCGCGTGAAGGTCACCGAGACGGGCGATACCGATTACTCGGTGGGCGACGTGCTCGAGGACTGGGAGTTCGCGAAGGCGGTCAAGGAGTGCGAAGAGGGCAACAAGCTCCCGCCGAAAGGGAAGGAGATCGTCCTCGGAATCAAGGAATCAGCCCTCTCGCGCCGCTCGTTCCTCTCTGCGGCGTCCTTCGAGCAGACGACGAAGATCCTCATCAACGCGTCCTTGCGCGGCTCCGTCGACCGGCTCCGCGGCCTCAAGGAGAACGTGATCCTCGGCCGCCTCATCCCGGCCGGGACCGGCTTCCCCGGCTCGAAGAAGTTCGGCCAGATCGCGAAGCTCCAGGCCGCGCGCCCCGCGCCCGCCCCGAGCGAGTATCCGTACGCGCCGCGTCCGACGAGGAACATCTCGCAGTAGGAAATAAGGTTCGCATACGCAGCGTAACGGCCCGGACACAAGTAAGTGTCCGGGCCGTTCTCGACCTCAATGATCGAGGTCGAGGGGGATAGGCACGCTACTCACCACCTTCCAGGTGACGAACAGCGCGAAGGCTGCTGCCCCCGCGACCAGCACGGCAGGGCCGTAAGCCTGGGGGGTGACCAGGCAGAGGATGACTGCCGCGAGGAGGATCAAGCCTCCGGCAGCGAAGATGGCGGCAAAGGGAACGGCGAAGCCGTTTCCTGGCGCTGTGGTGGCGACGGGCTGGGTGTTGGGCAAGTTGCGAACTCCTGTTGGACCGAGAAGTACCATACGCCTCGCTATCACTTTGTCAAGCTTTCGTAATGGTTCAATACCTTGGAATCACCCAAGGCATATGGCATACACGACAAATCCCAAGCTCCCAGAAGTCAGGCGACGAGCTCGAGAGCTGCTCGCGAAAGGCTGGAGCACCCGCAAAGTCGCCCGGCATCTCGGGTACACG
>JAGWWI010000022.1 GCA_018970465.1 Patescibacteria group bacterium | reverse complement strand
AAATCAATCAAGCATGCGCTATCATCAACGACAAGCCGAGGCGGATTCTCGGATACCGGAGTGCGCGGGAGCTTGCCTTAACGGCAGGTATTATCAAAAACGAGGGTGTCCTAATTCAGGGGTGAATTTAGGTGCGAATGCATAGGCTGACCTTACCAGCCGCTGCTGTTTTGTCAAGCTGCTGCGCGGCGCGCGCTACACTGGGCGCATGGCAACCTACTTCCTCACCGGGAGCGCAGAGAAGTTCGCCGAGATGCGCGCGATACTCGGCGCCATCGAGCAGCTCGACTTCGACCTCCCCGAGATCCAGGAGCTCGACGCCAAGAAGGTCATCGAGGCGAAGTTGAACGAGGCGCGGCAGCATCGGCGCGGCGCCTTCATCGTCGAAGACACCTCGCTCTACCTCGACGGGATGCGCGGGCTCCCGGGGCCCTTGATCAAATGGTTCCTCCGGGCCGTGGGCGCGGAGGGGATCTTCACCCTCGCGGACGCCTTCGGCAATAACGACGCCGAGGCGCGGACGATCATCGGCTATGCAGCCGAGGACGGCGCGGTCGCCTTCTTCGAGGGCGCGGTCAAGGGGACGATCGTGAAGCCGCGGGGCGCGGGCGGGTTCGGCTGGGATTCGGTCTTCCAGCCCGAGGGGCTCTCGCGCACCTTCGCCGAGCTCTCGCCTGAGGAGAAGAATGCCGTCAGCATGCGCCGCCTCGCCGCCGAGAAGCTCGCGGCGTTCCTTTAGCTCGTGTGGATCATATCCCGCTCGATGTCTTCGACGGTGCCGCCGACCTTCTTGCCGGGGTTGAAGATGTCTGACGGGTCGAAGATCTTCTTCGTCTCTGCGAAGAGCGCGACCATCTCGGGGCCGAAGAGAGCGGGGAGGTACGGCGTGCGGATGATGCCATCGTTGTGTTCGCCGGTCGTGGTCCCGCCCGCCTTGATGACGAGGTCGTAGACCTTGGGCGCCAATTCGAGCACGACCGTGCGCACTTCTGGCTTCGATAAGTCCATCAAAGGGATGATGTGGAAGTTGCCGCTCCCCACGTGCCCCGCGATCGTATAGATGAACGAGTCTTTATATTCTTGGAGCAGCGCGTCGAGCTTGGGCAAGAAGGTCGGATACGAGGCGGGCGGCACGACGAAGTCGTCGATGAAGGGCGCGGCCGAGAGGCCGCGGCTGTTCTTGCGCAAGAGCGAGAAGCTCTCGCGCCGGACGATCCAGTACTTCTCGCTCTCCTTCTCGTCTTTTTCTATCCGGGTATGCAGATGCAAATCTTTGAGAGACTCTTTCGCTGCGAGAGCTTTGGCGTCGGCGGCCTCGATAGAGTCTTCGGCGAACTCGGCCATGAGGATCATCTTGGGCACGCCGCCCGTCGCGACCATCGCCGCCTCGGGGATGAACTCGATGCCGAGCCGCGCGGCCTTCGCGAAGCCCATCTGCGCGAGCATCTCGGGGAGGAGCTTCACCGCGAGGGTGAAGGTGTGATCGTCGTAGCTCTCGAAGGACTCGGGCCGCTTGGGGAGCACCCGCTCGACGATCGTCGGCAGGAGCGCGAGGTCGTAGACGAAGCAGACGAGCATCGCGCGGTGCTCCTTAGGCTTCACGAGGCCGAGCTTGGCGCGCGTCCAGAGCGCCAAGGTGCCCTGCGAGCCGCAGATCAATTTCGCGAGATTGAAGAGGCCCGTCCTCGAGTCTTTGACCGACCAGAGCGCGTAGCCGGCGGAGTTCTTCGCCACCCTGGGGCGATGCGCGTCGATGAGCTCCTGGTGCGCGGTGATAAGCGCGTCCATGCGGCGGTAGATGTCGCCCTCGAAGGTGTCGAGCGCCTTCTTGGCGGCGAGCTCGGAGGGAGTCAGCCCTTTGAATGTTGCCTGCGAGCCGTCAGAGAGGACGACCTCGAGCTCTTCGACGTAGCGCTCCGTCTTGCCGTATTGGAGCGACCGCTCGCCGCCAGAATTGTTCGAGACGATCCCGCCCATCGCGGCCAGCTCGCGCGAGGCGGGGTAGGAGGGGAGGATGAGCCCTTTGGCGAGCGTCGCCTTCTCGAAGTCGCGATAGTAGGCGCCCGGCTCGGTGTAGGCGTAGCCGTCGTGCGCCGCTTCGGTGTGCTTGAGCGCGACAACATTGAGCACGGCATTCATATGCTTGGTGAAGGAGACGACGACGCCGGTCGTCAAGGGGCCGCCCGACATGTCGGTCCCGGCCGCGCGCGCGGCGAGGACGGCGCCCGCCTCGCCTGCGTCGTGCGCGGCGCGCACCGTCCGCACGATCGCCGCGACGTCCGCCGCATCTGCCGGGTAGCAGATGAGCGCGGGCATGCGCTCGAAGAGCGAGGTATCGCGCGCCGCTAGGCGGCGCGCGTCCTCTGCGTCCGTCACCTCGCCCTTAATCGCCGCCGAAAGATTCTCCTTCAATGAGCTCGCGTCCATCACCTTCAAGTATAAACGACTGACACCCGGCAGCTTGCGCTGCCGGGTGCGTAGAGGTCTCACGTCTCGCCTCTGTCTAGATCGTCCTCGCGCTTAGAGGTCATTGCCTCATGAACGCACTGAGAGGCGTCGGTGTGCCGTCTCGCAAGATCGCGTGTGATTGCGCGATCTTCCGCCAAGATGGCCGCCGCAGCGCGTCGGCGCATCTCCCCCCGCCGCGCGAGCCGCGACGGGCTCTGGCCAAAGTCTGGACCGAACATGTCACCCTCACCACTGTTGAGCCTGCCCGCACCTTACTGCATCTCGAACCTCTTGTCATTGAGTGCGAAAGGCGCGCCGCAAGCGGCGCGCCTTGGTATTCTCGCCCGACTCACGTCAGGCAGCTTCGGCGAACGGTATTTCTGCCGGCCCGAGCTCGCGATCCCAAACGACGAGCGGCCTCACCGGCATCCGCATCTCCACCCGGGCCTTAGCGAGCTCGGGGAAGATGAAGAGCGTCACCGGCAGATGGCTGTTGCCCATTGCGCGTCGGATGACTGCAGGGTTAGCGCCGTCGCGCTTGCCCACGCGGCCGGTGCCGATGTCGACGATCGAGTACTGTCGCTCAGGCGCAAACTGGTTCAGCCAGTCGAGCGAGTAGCGAACATGCCTCTCGGCGTCGACCCAGCCGTTACGGCCGAGCCGGTGGCAGATGAGCATGTGCAGCTGGCGTTCGCCATCATAGTCGAACGTAACGACGGAGCCGAGCCGTATCGCCCGCGTCCGCCGAATCCGCTCGATGAAGGGTAGTCCGATGCCCTGAACGTCCTCGAAAGAATCGTTCATGCCGATAATGATATCGGCGGAGTTCGATGGATCGAGAATATCCCCGATCCTGAAGTCAGTGATCATCTGTTCGAGCCCTCCTGTTCTTGGTGTCCTGCGGAGCACCATACCCCATTCCCGCCCCCTTGTCATTCGTGCTATCCTGCGCCTAATGCGCGTTCGCTCGCTCGCGCTCCTGGGGCTCTGCCTGTGCGTGCTGCCGATGGTGGCGCACGCTTCCGTCACGCTTTACTCGCAGCCCGACGACTCGGGCCAAATGACCGACCCGCAGCCCACCTTCACTACCGCCTCGATCGAGTCGGACTCGCTCGACGACCTCTATCTCGGCAAGGGCCCCGTGACGCTCACGTTCACGATGCAGGACCCGAACGCGAGCAACATCTACGGCCAGCCGCAGGGCGTCGCGCTCGGGAGCTGCGCGGGCTGTACCGACCTCCAGAGCTATTCCTTCACCGACGCCGATCGTACCCTCCTCGCTGACGGACAGTTCCACACCTTCTCCGTCACGACCGGCTCGACCGCGATCGGTCTCGCCGACGGGACGAACCCCGTCTATCTCACGTTCTTCAACCTCTCGCAGTTCCAGCATCAGACAGTGGTGAAGGCGAACGCCGCAGGCACCCTCCCCGCCGTCTCGATCGAGGCCGACGACGCGCCGCCGCCTATCACCCAGCCCGCGCTCCCTGCCGACGCGACCGCGCTCTACGCGCAGGCAGATAGCTCCGGCGCGATGGCGAACGAGCAGCCGACCAACCTCGCGGGCTACATCGACTCCGCCTCGCTCGGCGACCTCGACCTCGGCCAAGGGCCCCTCTATCTCATCTTCTCGCTCCAGGACCCGGACGTCGGCGTGACTGCCGGCGCGCCTGCGGGCGTCTGCCTCGAGCCCGCGGGCTCGACTGGCTGCGGCGACGCCTTGCAGACCTACTACTTCACCGACGCGGATCGCGCGCTCCTCGCGGACAAAGCGTCGCACGCCTTCCTCGTCGAGACGGGAACGACGACGAGCGCGTACGCCGATGGCAGCGCGCCCGTCGCGCTCGGCTTCTTCGGCCTCTCGCAGGTCAAGGGCGGGACCCGGGTCAAGGCGGACGCAGGCGGCACGCTCCCCGCGGTCACGATCGCCTACGCCGGGCCGCCCCCGCCCGCGAAGACCTCCTCCGTCCTTTTCATCCCCGGCACGGAGGCGTCGCGGCTCTATATGCGCGCTGCGGACGGCTCCGATCGGCGCGTCTGGGAGCCGGCGAGCGCGAGCGACGTCCCGCTTCTCGCGATGAATCCGGACGGGTCGAGCGCGCACGAGATCTTCACGAAGGACATCATCGGCGCGATCTCGATCGACGGGAGCGCGGCGCTCGCGCATGTCGACGCCTCGGACTTCGAGCTCTACGGCGACTTCGAGCGGTTCATGGATTCTCTCGTCGCCTCCTCGACGCTCGGCATGCGCGAGTGGCGGAGCTACCCCTACGACTGGCGCTACGACGTCCGCGATATCGCCGCTAACGGCACGCTCGCCGAAGGGGCGGACGGGAGCATCTCGCGCGTCTACCTCGAAGACATGCTCGACCAGATGGCCTCGAGTTCCGCTACGGGCAAGGTCACTATCGTCGCGCACAGTAACGGCGGCCTCCTCGCGAAAGCTCTGCTCGAGAAGCTCGCCGCGGAGGGGAAGGCGGGCGAGGTCGACCAGCTCGTCATGATCGGCACGCCGCAGTGGGGGACGCCCTCCGACATCGGCCCGATGCTCCACGGCGACGGCTACTCGCTCCCCTCCGCCGGCATCCCGCTCATCATGTATGGCGGGGACGTCCGCACCGCCGCCGCGACCATGCCCGGCGCCTACGGCATGCTGCCCTCGCCCGCGTACTTCGCGCATGTCCACGACCCGGTCGCCGTCTTCAACGGCGGCGCGCTCTCGAGCGGCTTCAAGAGCGCGTGGCCGCACGGCGTTACTTCGTTCTCCGACCTGGTCGCCTTCTTGACCGACGGGCTCGGCCTCGACACGGGAGCTGGGGGCGCGTCGCTCCTCAACACGCCGCTTGCCCTCGACGCGGGGCTCATCAGTAAGGCCGAGGCGACGCACGCCGCGCTCGACGCCTGGGCGCCGCCTGCGGGGCTCAAGGTGACCGCGATCGCCGGGTGGGGAGAGCCGACCACCTTCTCCTATAGCTACGAGACTTCGCCGGGGCACACCGTTTGTGATGCGATTCTTGGTGAGTCGATTTGTCGACGCAACGAGCTCCTCGTGCATGTGCCCGTCAAAACAGAGGACGGCGACGGCACCGTCGTCGCGCCGAGTGCCGTAGGGGTCACAGGAGACAGGTGGTATTTCAATACAGAAAGATATGGGAAAGACGGCCATGCTTATTTCGTGCATCAAGACTTGACGTCAGCTCCTCCAGTGCAAAACGCATTGGTTGACCTGATCCAAAATCATCCAATCAGCGAAGATTACATGGTCTCCTCGAAGCCTGTCGCAGAACGAGAACCGCTCACCATCATCGCCGGCAAATCTCCGGTAAATATCGTCGTGACGGACGCCGCGGGAGAGGAGGCCGGGATAGTGCCCATTCCCGGTACTGGCCTCTACTTCGCTGTCGAAGACATCCCCGGCAGCTCGGTCGACGTCTCGGGCGACGAGAAGTTCGTCGCGCTCCCCGCGGGCGCGCCCTACTCGGTCTCGATCGCGGGCTACGCCGCGGGCCCCGCCAATGTCGAGATCGAGCAGGTAGATGCGGACGGCTCGACGACCTCCGACACGACGCTTGCCGATATTCCCGTCACGGCTGCCTCGACCGGGAGCTTCTCGCTCGACGAAGCGGGCGCGGCCTCGCCGCTCTCCTTGGATCTCGACGGCGATGGCGCGGCGGAGGCGAGCATGACGCCCGTCGCGGATGCGCTTACCCCGTACACGCCTGCGGAAAGCGATGCGACGGATTCGTCGTCGGGCGCCGGAGGCGCGAGCGGCTCGACGGGCGTCGTGTCGTCCGGGAGCGCCGCCCCCGCAAGCGCTCCGGCAGCTCTCGCGCCCGCGACGACGACCGCGGCGAGCACCACGCCCGCAGCCGCTTCGACCACCCCGGTCGCGCCCGCCTCGCGCATAGCCCCGGCCGACGCGAGCGACGCCGCGCAGGGCGCGGCGGAGCCTACTGCCGCAGCGCCGGCCACTCCGCAAACGTCGCCTGCCGCGAGCGCGGAGACCGCTGCGGCGTATGCCGGGTTATCCCGAGCCGTAAGTTCGGACGTCATTTATCCGGTTTATCATTGGATTGTTCGAGAACTGCGTCTTCTTATCCATATCATTGCTCGCCTCGTATGAAATATTTGTTATGGACTAGCAAAGTCGCGGTCTTCGTCGGCGCCGGGTGTGTTTATCTTACTGGACGGTATCTTCTTGGCACGTCTGATCTGGGGGGATCTCTCCTTGTCGCGAGTGTGATGCTCGCGGTAGCAGCAGCTATTCTCCTCTTTGCTAATAGAACGGGCCTGCAGAGGTGGGCAAAGATGAGCTCAGTTTATCTTTCAATCAGTGCCTTCATCGTTGTTTCTACTCCTCAACAGGAGGCAACTTTTTTGTTCACACCGGATCTAGGGCGCGTCCTCTTAGTTTGGTTTCTGGGTATGCCCTACCTCCTCGCGACCTTGGTCATCGTCGCCTGGACCCGCTTCCGCAGCGAGGCGTAGCGCTCTCGGGCGCGGAGACGCGGGCGAACTCTCAGTTGTTGCGCTTAGACGGCGCAGGGGCTAGTCTGCGGTCAGACCAAATGTGAAGGGAGGTCCCGATGCGCAAAGGTTACGGAATGTCCGCAGCGGAGCTTGAACTGATGCACGCTGCTCAGGGAAGGTTTGTCGCGTCGCGTCCGCCGGTAGTGGCGCGGGCAACGACGATGCCGATGGCTGCACATAATGCGCCACTTGCGGTAAAGCCCCGGGCTTCGCGGGCGGCCATCACAGTAACGTGCTCTCCGGCGCCTATGCCAACGCAGCCGGAGCTGCCGCGCTCCGCTGCGAAAGAAGAACCGGCCGTACTCATCGCCACGGTAACAGCGGTGCACATAGAAGGAGGCTGTTTGTTTCTGGTAACGTCGACGGGCGACGAAATCTACGCCGTGGTCAGGAAGGTGCGGCCGGCTTGCGGCGGACGGGTGGAGAAAGGCGACGAGATTCATTGCCGTGCGACGCCGAACGGGAGTGCTCGGCTATGTTTGACGGAGGTCATCGCGGCCTTTCGCAACGGCGAGCGGCTCGAGCGACTGGTCCGGAACGCCAACATTCAGGAAAAGGAGAAGTAAGCAAAAGAAGGGCGGCCGCACGGCCGCCCTTAACGCGTGCGCGCGGCGTACACGCGAACTTCATACGGCTCGGGTAAGATGGCGGGATGAACAGCACTGTCGCGACCTGGGTCGCCATCGCGCTCCTTATCGTCGCCGGGCTCGCGCTCGCGTACTACTCGATGCCGGCGTCGCCCGCCGCGGCGCCCCCGGCGGGGGAGCAGTCGAATCCGTTCGCGAGCGGGACGCCGGCCGCGCTCACGCTCGCGGGCGGTACGGTCTCGCTCTCGTATCCGCAGGGCGTCTACGGCCTCGCGGTCGCTGGCGAGCCGCTCTTGGCCCACCCCTACATCCCGCCCTGCGACAGCCCCTTCGACTACTGCATCTACCGCGTCGGCGCCGACTACGCCTCGACGACCTTCGAGAGCGCGGGAATCCGCATCTCGCGGCGCGCGGATCTCGCGAGCCAGGCGAGCTGCCTCTCGACGCCGCCCGCCGGATATGCGAACGCGGCGCCCATCACGGTGACGAACCCGAGCTATGCGGCGGGCGCCTTCGGCCCGCTCTCGGACGCCGCGACGGGGCACGAGAGCTCGGGCACGGTGTATCCGCTCTGGGCCGGCGGGAGTTGCACCGAGTTCGAGACGCGGATCGGCGAGAGCCAGTACGCGAACTATCCGCCCGGGACGATCGGCGAGTTCACGAGCAGCGACCGGCAGCTGGTCGAGGACGAGCTCTCGGCGATCATGGGGACGGTCGCGGTCGGCTCGACCACGGTCGCGTGGCCGGCGCCGCCTGCGGCGGCGCCGAGATTCCCGCAGACCGGCGAGCAGTAGCGAGCGCAGGCCGCCCGCGCGGCGCGTCTGCTATCATCGGCGCATGACGCAGCGGGAGGCGCTCGCGATATTGAAGACGGGCGCGAACGTATTCCTCACCGGCGAGCCTGGAGCCGGGAAGACGTTCGTCGTGAATGAGTACGTCCGGTGGCTCCGGGCCTCGGGGATCGAGCCCGCGATCACCGCCGCGACCGGGATCGCGGCCACGCACATCTCGGGCATGACGCTCCACAGCTGGAGCGGGATCGGCGTCGCCGACGCGCTCTCGGTAGCCGATATCGATCGCATCGCGCAAAAGGAGCCCGTGGCGCGGCGAGTGGGGAAGGCGAAGGTCCTGATCATCGACGAAGTGTCGATGCTCTCGGCCGCCGTCCTCGACGCTGCGGACGCAGTCTGCCGCGAGGTGCGCCGCGCGGACGCGCCCTTCGGCGGCCTCTCGCTTGTCCTCGTGGGCGACTTTTTCCAGCTGCCGCCCGTGTCGCGCGGTCGTGATCCAAGCGTGCGCTTCTGCTACGAGTCGGCCGCTTGGCAGGCGCTCAATCCGATCGCCTGCTACCTCTCCGAGCAGCATCGGCAGGAGGACGCGGCATTCCTCGATATCCTCTCGGCTATGCGCGCGAGCGCGGTGGAGGAGCTCCACTACGAGCGGCTCTCGGCGCGCCGCGCGAGCGCCCCGCCCGCGGACGCTCCGCGCCTCTACTCGCACAACGCGGACGTCGACCGCGAGAACGCCGCCGAGCTCGCGAAGCTCCCCGGGGCCGCGAAGGTCTACCGCATGACGGCCTCCGGCCGCGAGAATCTGGTCGAGGCCCTGAAGCGCGGCTGCCTCTCGCCCGAGACGCTCGAGCTCAAGGAGGGCGCGGAGGTGATGTTCACCAAGAATTCGCCGCAGGGCCGCTACGCGAACGGGACCCTTGGCCGCGTCGCGGGCTTCGATAGCGAGAGCGGGTACCCGATCGTCGAGACGCGGCAGGGCAGTGCGATCGTCGCCGACCCGATGGAGTGGCAGGTGGTCGAGGACGGGAAGGTGCGCGCGTCGATCGCGCAGATCCCGCTCCGCCTCGCCTACGCGATGACGGTGCACAAGAGCCAGGGGATGAGCATGGACGCGGCCGCGATCGACCTCGCGCGCGCCTTCGAGTATGGCCAGGGATACGTCGCGCTTTCGCGCGTGCGGACCCTCGACGGGCTCCACCTGCTCGGCCTCAATGCGCGCGCGCTCGAGGTGCATCCGGAGGTCGCGCTGAAGGATCACGAATTCCGCGCTGCCTCCGAAGCCGCCGCCGAGACTTTCGCGGCGATGGTGCCCGCCGAGCTCGAGGAGATGCAGAAGAATTTCGTCCGCGCGATGGGCGGGGACTGGCTCTCGGAGGAGGCGTTCGAGGAGAAGAAATCCCGCGGCGGCCTTGCCGCCGCAGGGAAGCGCGCGAGCGCCGACCGCTATGCCGACACGCTCGCCCTGCTCCGCGAGAAGAAGCCGCTCAATGAGATCGCCAAGGCGCGCGAGCTCACCGTGCAGACCATCATCCGCCACATCGAGACCCTGGCGGCGCAGGGCCGGATCCACCGCGCCGACTACGAATACCTCCTCCCGAGAGCAGACGCCATCGCCGAGATCCGCGAAGCGCTCGCCGCCGCCGAGGGCGACAAGCTCGCGCCTGTCCACGAAGCGCTCCGCGGCCGCTACTCCTACGAAGCGATCCGCCTCGCGCGCCTTACGGGCGCTAAGTGAACGGGAACACCGCCTGCGCCAAGGGCGCAGGCGGTGTTCTATCGACCCGGCCTAGCGACGCTTGCCGTGGAGGACGTAGTGGAAGCTCGCGTACGAGAGGTAAAGCGTAATGGCGAAGCCGAACCACGAGAGCCAGAGCGGAATCATGAACCCGCCGAGCGCGAGCTGCCAGTCGAACATGAGCCGCGTGAGGTGGAGGAGCGCCACCACGAGGAAGACGGTGCCCGAGAAGGCGAGCAGCGAGCGCTCAGAGGGCGAGGAGACGGGGAGCCGCACCCGCCACCCAAGGTGGACGAGGAGGATAAGGAGCGCTCCGTCGAAGACGAAGGCGGCCGGAAGCATGTCGGCCGTCCAAGTCACGCCGAGGATGCTGACTGGCAAGAGGCCGCCCGAGGCGAGCCAGATGCCGACCAGCATGTCTGCGATGACAAGGCCTGCGCCGACTTTGGCGAGATCGCGAAGCGTTGAATGGGGCATGCAAGAGTGAACGGGATAAGGGATGATAAGTGAACTGCTTCATGATAGAACGCCGCCGGCCCCGAGGGGGCCGGCGGCGGCGCGGGGCTGTGCATTTCGCTTCGCTCAGCCCTTCGCGAGAAGTTCGCGGATCACGGCAGCCGTCTCCCTCGGCGAGGCGACCGCGCGCGTGTTGACTCCGGTGCGGAAGGCCGCTTCGTCGTTACCGCCCGCTTCGAGCTCGTCGCCCACGTAGAGCGCGTCGGCCTCGGCGACATGCAGCCGCTCGCAGAGTTGATGGATCCCGTACGCCTTGTCGACGCCAGCGCGGTTGACGTCGATCGTCGTCAGGCCGCCCATGTGGACAGCATACGCGGGGAGCCGCTTCGCGATCGCGTCGCGGAGCGCGCGGCGCTTCGCCTTGTCCGGGTCCCACTCGCGTTTGAGGGCGAGCGGTGCCTTCTGCCCGAGGGCGGAGAGCGAGACTTGGCCGCCGCGATTTTCGACGCGCTCGCCGTGGCTCGCGTCGGCCCAGTCGATAAGGCCCGTCTCTGTCCCGGCGATCCGCATCGCGCCCTCGATCTCGGTCACTTGGGCGGGGGAGAGGCGCTCCTCGTAGACCTTGTGCCAGAGGCCGTTCTGCCATTCGTAGAGCGCCGCGCCCGAGGTCGGCTCGAGGTAGAGGTGCCCCAGGTTCGCGTGCTCTGGCAGGCGCGCGACGACCTGCTTCTCGAATTGCGACAAGGCGCCCCCTGAGACGACGCAGACCCGCGCCTGCCGCAACAATTCCTCGAGGAGCGCCGCCATCTCCTCGCCGATGGGCGCCTTCGACTCCGCCAGGGTGCCGTCAAGGTCGAAGAAGATGAGCTTAGGCATTGTTTGCATCATACCCCAATCGGCGCTAGCCTCTCGACAGATCTGATCTACACAGGGGAGAAAAGTCGATGAAAGCAAAGACAGAACTCGTCGACTTCTCCGACGAGTTTGTACGGAGCGAAGCGCAGCGGCTGCACTTCGCCTACGGATTGAAGCTTAAGCTTCGCTACGCGACGACGCGAGACGAAACTGTGCACAATGAATCGGTCGCCGAGCACAAGTTCGCCGCTTTGTATCTCGCGTACTACTTCTTGCCGCTCGAGGATCCGCGCCGCCTCATGTGCTGGGAGACGGTCAATCTCATTCTGCTCTTCCACGACTTCCCGGAGCTGAAGCATGGGGACTTTCCGTATCACCTCAAGACTCGGGAGGACGAGGAGCGGGAGCGGCGGGCGGCTCCCGAAGTATTTGCGTCGCTCCCAGCCGCAATCGGTCGCGCTGGATACGTGTA
The DNA here is from genome assembly GCA_018970465.1 of Patescibacteria group bacterium. GTDB lineage: Bacteria > Patescibacteriota > Minisyncoccia > Phycocordibacterales > Phycocordibacteraceae > C7867-001. The sequence goes on along the minus strand of JAGWWI010000022.1, from coordinate 1,006 downwards.
TTGGAGGGAGTACGAGAAGGGCGTGACTCGAGAGGCCCGCTTCGCGCAGGCGGTCGATAAGATCGAGCCTCTGTTCGAGCTCTTGGGTCGGGTACAAGCGCATTCCATCAAGCGTCTCCGGTTCACCTACGAGCAGCACATGGGGAAGAAGCTTGCGGCGACGGAAGGGTTTCCGTACATGCGCCGGTTCGTCGAGGTGATGTCGGCGGACATGCTTGCGCGGGGCGACTTCTGGACGCCAGAGAACGAATGAGTGCACGAAACGGGCGCGGCAATGCCGCGCCCGTTGTTCTACGTCAGTTCTCCGTTAGTCAATGATCTCGTCGATAAGGCCGAAGTCTTTTGCTTCATCGGTCATCATGTCGATGTCGCGACCGCACGCCTCCTGGATTTCTTCGATGGATTTGCCAGTTCGGCGGTGCAGGATCGCATTGATGTAGCTCTGCTCACGCTCGGCTTCCTTTACCATGAGGGCCAGCCGCTCGGGATCCTTAAGGTGTGAGAGCGAGACCTCATCGCGCGCTACGTAGTGAATCAAGATACGCGCGTGCCGCATCGCCCGACGTTCCTCGCACGCCTGTAACATGATTGCCCCCATGGACCGCGCGTAACCGACCACGAGGCCGCAACGCTTTGCGGGGAAGGCTCGCAGCTCGTCGTAGATGTCGAGGCCGGCCCGGACATTCCCGCCATTGCTCTGGATGCGGATGTCGAGTTCCGTCACGTCGTTCGCGCGGGCGATCGAAAGCTGGGTCACGACATCATTGACCATGCTGCCATCGACGTCGCCATAGATCTTGATGATGCCGTGCGCGGCGAGCGCGCCGCGCACTTCCTTATATCGAATCAGCACGAGTATCTCCTGTTTGCGAATTAACCTTTGAATCCGAACACCCATACTTGCGGTATGGGATATGCGCACGAGAAATTGCAGGAGAGCGAGCGGAGAAGAATCGAGCGGCTAAAAGCGTCAGGCTTGAGCTTGCGGAAGATAGCGGAGCGGTTA
>JAGWWI010000021.1 GCA_018970465.1 Patescibacteria group bacterium | reverse complement strand
GCGTGCGTATCGTCACCCTGGTCGACCGGCGGAGCGGATATCTCATCGCGTTTCTCTTGCCCAAGATGAACGCGCGACTTCTCACGTCCCTTGCGCTCCAAAAGCTTCGGCCTATTCCCAAGACAAAACGCACGACGCTCACGCTCGATAACGGTATCGAATTCGCCGACTGGGAGCGTCTCGAAAAGGGTTCGGGTGCAATCGTGTACTTCGCCTATCCGTACCACTTCTGGGAACGCGGCTCGAATGAGAACACTAACGGCCTCCTGCGGCAGTACTTCCCGAAGGACCTCGACTTCAACCTGATCGCGCCCGGAGAGCTTGCGGCCGTCGTCCGGAGACTCAACGACCGGCCGCGGAAGCGGCTCGGATTCCGTACACCAAAGGAGGTGTTTTGGCACGCGCGCTAACTGTGCAATTGGGGTGGTAATTCAATTAGCCACACATCCTCGACGTATACTGAAGCCGATGGATTCCATCGGTAAGGCGGCGGAGGAGCGCTTGCGGGCACTCAAAGAGAAGGCGCAGGCAGCGCCGAAGGGGAGGAATCGGCTCACCGAGCGGGGCGAGTTGATGCGCTTCTTCTGCCGACACCTGAACCTCGCGCGCACGAAGGACGGCTACCAGCCGATCACGATGGCGCGCATGGGCGCGATTCTCGAAGGGATCCCGACCGCGGACCTCTACTATCTGCAGAAGGTGTGCACGAAGGCGAAGACCTTCTCGAAGAAATTCTGGTGGGAGGTCGATCCGAAGAAGCACTTTGTTGAAAATAACCAGCCGTTTTGATACAGTGCCTCCGGGGTTTGCGCGTTGCATGCCCTGAGGCTGACTGGCCTTGGCCCGTTCTAGCCACGGGGCCCCCTCCCGAGGCCAGTCAGCCGCCTTCCCGCGCGCGTCGGTATCGTCCGACGCGTTTTTTGTTATACTCGCACCACATGAAAGAGATCGTGCAAGAGGGTGCGGAGGTGCTCCGCGAAGTCGCCGCGCCGGTCGAGGAGAGCGCCTTCGGCAGCGAGGAGCTCGCGAAGCTCGTCGCGGACATGACGGATGCGCTCGAGGCTGAGCCCGACGGCGTCGCCCTCGCCGCGCCGCAGGTGGGCGTCTCCGAGCGCGTGTTCATCGTCCGGATGGACCGGGTCGACGTGCCGCTGCTCCCAGAGGGCGAAGAGGCGCCGGCCGCTCCGCGGCCGGCGCTGGTCGACGTCTACGTCAACCCCGAGATCGTGAAGACCTCGCGCCGCCGCCAGACGGCTGACGAGGGCTGTCTCTCCGTCCGCGGCATCTACGGCACCACGCACCGGCACGAACGCGTCACCCTCCGCGCGCGCCGCGAGGACGGCAGCCGCTTCGAGCGCGGCGCGGGCGGCCTCCTCGCGCAGATCTTTGAGCACGAGGTCGACCATTTGAACGGCGTGCTCTTCATCGACGCGGCCGAGGACCTGGTCGAGGTGCGGCCGCACGAGCTAGCGCATGAGTCAGCCGCTTAAGTTCGCCTACTTCGGCACGCCCGCGGTCGCCGCGACGACGCTCGAGCGCCTCCTTGCCGCAGGGATGCGCCCGCTCCTCGTGGTCACGAACCCAGACGCGCCCGCGGGCCGCGGCCGCGAGCTCACTCCCTCTGCGACGCGCGCGGTCGCCGAGCGGCACGGGATCCCGCTCCTCACGCCGAGCGCGCTCGACGCGGCGGCGATCGGGGCGATCAAAGGCTACGGCGCCGACCTCGCCGTCGTCGTCGCCTACGGCAAGATCTTCCCCCAGGCGCTCATAGACGCCTTCCCGATGGGCGCCATAAATGTCCACTATTCCCTCCTCCCCCGCTGGCGCGGCGCCTCGCCGATGGAGTCCGCGCTCCTCGCGGGCGACCTCGAGACCGGCGTCACCATCCAGCAGATGGCCCTCGCGATGGACGCGGGCGATATTCTCGCGCAGGAGTCGACTACCATCGGCACCGAGGAGACCGCCCGCGAGCTCCGCCCTCGCCTCATCTCCATGGGTGCCTCGATGCTCGTCGAGCTCCTCCCCCGGCTCACCGCGGGCGAGGTGACGCGCACGCCACAGGATCATGCGCTCGCTACGCGCGCGAAGAAATTCGCGAAGGCCGACGGCGAGCTATCGCTCGACGGCGACCCCCTCGAGAACTGGCGCAAGTATCGCGCCTACGCCGACACCATCGGCACCTATTTCTTCCGCGACGGCGTGCGCTACAAAATCACAGCGGCCTCGCTCAAAAACGGCCGCTTCACCGTCGAACGCATCATCCCGGAGGGGAAGAAAGAGACTGATTGGCAGGGCTAACCCTCGAGCTCGACTGCAAGCTCGCCAAGTGCAGCCTCGCGCACGAGTCGGAATCGTGGCCCTTGATACTCGGGACGCTCAACCGGAGCAAGGAAGCCGTCAGCCTCATCGAGTAAAGAGCGTCGCATAAGCACCCCGTGGTGCGCCCCATAGAGCGGTACATAGACGATCTCCGGCGCCATCGTCTCGACATCGAACGAGATGCCGAGGACAGCGTAGCGCTTAGGCGCCATCTCGGCGCTCTTGAAGTGCTCATAGATACCGCTCGGCACGAGCGCTGTGAGCGAGCGATATGTTGCAGGCGCGTCCCAGAGCGCACCCGCCGACCGGGCGGCGGCGTATCGCTCTCGCGCCTCATCAAAGACTCGCTTCGCTTGATCAAACATGCCTACAGCGTATCACTTCCCTCTCCTCCCTCTTTCGGCTACAATGCCGCCAGCCCTGCGGGGCCAAACACATTCCGGGATAGCTCAGCGGTAGAGCGGTCGACTGTTAATCGATTGGTCGCAGGTTCGAATCCTGCTCCCGGAGCATAATAGGATTTTGAGAGTAGATTTCCCCGTAATCGCTTGTGATTGCGGGGTTTTCTACAGGTTCTAACCTGTCGTAAATAGCGTGCACCTCTTTTGCCATCGTTTGCATCGGGAACAGCAGATTATCCCAAGAAATGCACAGTTTTCTGTCTTTGAGGACGAGGTCCGAACCTAACGCGGCGAATATCTCCTTGCGGGTCTCAAGGTCGTCGTTTTCCTTCGCCTCGGCAAAGACCTCCGCCGCCTTCTCCGCGAAGTTGAAGCCGCGCTCGGCTACCTCAAGCCAGTTCTCGACGCGCTTGTCCGTATCCTTGAGCAACGCTTGGAGGCGGTCCTTTTCGGCGAGAAGCGTCTGCTTCCTGCCTTTGAACTCCTCCTCCGTCAGCTCGCCGTTCGCCCGCATGTCTATGAGGTTGTCTATCTTCCGCACACAGGCGTCGTATTCGCGCCTCTGCGCCCCGTAGATGCGGTCTCGGTCCGATACCTCCTGCTCGTTCATCTCCCGAAGCCGCGCGAGCGCCCAGTCCTTGAAATCGGTGGGTATCTCGATAGAGCCGAGCTCCGCGGCGATTTGCTTTTCAAGCTCCGCCTCCTCAATCGCTGGCTCCTTACAGGTCGGGTCTTTGCGTCGCGTGCAGTGGTAATAGGTGTAGCAGTGGGTGTTGCCGTTTTTCTGGTGCTTCACCTTCTCCTCGGCGGTAATCATCGCGCCACAGCCACCACACTTTATGGGACCGCGGTACGCAATCGTGTGCTCCTTCTGGCGCGGCGTACTTTTTCTCCCGAGCAAGACCTGTATCCGCTCGTACTCCTCGCGCGTAATCATCGGCTTGTGGATGCCTTTGTGCCACTTGCCGCTCCCGACGGGATACTCGAACTCACCGTAATAAAACTCCCGCGTGAGCATGAGATAGACGTTGCTCCTGCTCAACGGCTTCCCATTGCGCGTCCTCAAGCCCCACTCCTTCGTGGCGATTTGCCAGATACGCGGCGGAGTGTACTCGCCCGTGAGCATGAGGTCGAACATCTTGCGCACGAGGTCAAAGCGCTCGGGGTCAACGTGGATGGACTTATAGCCCTTGTCCGCATACTTGTCGTTCATATAGCCGATAGGAGCGGGCGCGGGATACACGCCCATCTCGGCTTTCTTGTTCAAGCCGCGCTTCACGTCGCGTCCCTTCTTCGCGCTCTCGTACTGCGACTGCGAGAGCGCCATTTGTAGCATCCAAATACCCTCGGGCGTATTCTCGAAATGGTAGGTGGCGAGCTTGAGGTCCTCGATTACGCCCGTGCGTATCATGTAAGTTATCTCGCCCGCGTCCTTTTCGTTGCGCGAGAGGCGGTCGGGATGCCACGCGATAAGACCTGTGCGCTCGCCCTTCTTGAGGCGCTCAAGCATATCCGCGAAGGCGGAGAGTGTTGCGCAAGTAGCAGAAGCTGAAGTCGCTATCTCCTCGACAACGGGCGTACACACTACCCTCTTCCGGCCGCCCTATGGTGTCCTCCCCCGAGCGCTGCGTGCTCAGCTCGTATCGGAGGGGTATACCATCGTCATGTGGAATGTTGATCCACGAGATTGGGATCACACACACTCCACGAGCAGCAAGATCGTGAGCAGTATCCTGGGCAACCTGAAGCCATACATGGTCATCGATCTCCACGACGGACGCGATACGCACGTTAACTATCCGCGGGACAATCTCATCACGGCCCTGCCCTCGGTCATAGCGGGGCTCAAGGCAGACGGATACACCTTCGTTACCATCAAGCCCCAATCCGCATCGAGCACCTAGAAGAAAAACCGCGCACTTAAGTGCGCGGTTTTCCGGACTGCGAGAATACCGAACTTAGGTGCCCGACGCCTCAGACGTGGAGTTCGCGCCGTCTCCGGTACCGGCAGGAGCCTTGCAGGCCACAGCCGCCGTGCGATACGCCGACCACGCAGCATTCCGGGAGGACTGCCATGCGCCGCGTGCGCTCTTCATAGAGGAACGGAAGGTAGCCCAGGCCGCGTTGACCGCTGTCTTAGTTGCGCTCACCGTGGTCTGTGTATACGCCTGACTCAAGGCCGTCGCGCGAGCGGCATAGGCCGCGTTCACCGCGCCGGTATAGGTGGTCATCGCCGCGTCGATAGCCGTCTCGCGGGTCTGTACGGCTGCACCGACGCACGCAATCTTCGTCGCAGCGGTCGAAGGGGTCACGGTGGAGGTAGTCTGGGCGAAGGCGAGCGGTACGGCGACCGCCGCTACTGCGGCCGCCACTCCGGCTGCGAGAAATGCTTTCCTCAACATAGGATTCTTGGTGCTAAATGCTAATGGAGCGAGCGGGTTCAGTATAGCAATATGGATCCACCCAGAAACAACCACTATATCTGCACGTGCGATCGATCCACGTCCACCCTTGTCACGGAGAGATACCATACGAACCCTATCAGCAAGACGGTCAGGACAAGACTTACCATACCATCGCCATACCCAAGTCCGCCGATGGTTGGCGCCTTCCCGAACCAGTCAGCAAAAGAGGCACCGAGGGGGCGCGTGAGGATATAGGCGAGCCAAAACGCGAGGACGGCATTGCGGGTAAGGTGCTCGTGATGCTCCGTATACCAACCCTTGGCGGCGTAGTGGAGGACGGCGACGAGAGCGATGAGGGCGGCGAAGAGGAGGCCGGAAGAGAAGAAACCGAGGTTGAGGGTGAAGGCGGTCATGTCCCCTGCTGCGGTACCGAGCGCGAAGGTCGCGCAGACCGTGAGCCAATAGAACATCTCGCGCCGGGGCGTGGTGATGCTGTGGATGGAGAGCGTTCTTTCAACTGCCCACCAGAGCCAGAAAATAATGGCGAGCGAGAGTGCGAAAAAGATGGTCGTGTACAGGTACGGGATGCCTATAACGATATGGAGGACGTCTGCGCCCATGGTGCCGAAGACCGCGACCATCGTGACCGCGAGCCAGTACACCCAGGCGTTGTACCGCTGCCACCAGAACTGGAGCGCAAGCGCGGCGGCGAAAGCGATGCCGCCGATGCCCACGGCGACGTATGGGTTGATGGAATACACGAGGAAGTCGGAGGTGCTCTCGCCGAGGGCGGTTGTGATGACCTTCACGACCCAGAAGAAGACAGTAATCTCGGGGACTTTGCGGAGGAGGTAGCGGGAGCTCATAGGCTTCGATTATAACGCCTGGTTATGCGGTAGACGCCGTACCCGATAAATAGGACGATGGAGGCAACCACGATGTATTCGAGAGGCCGCAGCACGTTGCCAATGTCTCCCCAATGGGTACCGAGCGTATACCCCACCCACGCGAGGAATCCAGACCACAGGAGTGAGCCGATGAGGGTGTATGCGGAGAATCGCCACAGATTCATCTCGAACATGCCTGCCGGGAGCGATATATACGTGCGGACGGCGGGCAGAAGGCGAGAGAAGAAGACGGCCGCGGTGCCGTATCGTGAAAACCACGATGCACCTCGGTGATAGTCGGATTCTCGGATGAGGAGGTACTTGCCGTATCGTCGTATCCATTCGACGAGCAGGTGCTCTTCGATGAGATACCCGAAGTAGTAGGCGGCGAGGGAACCGATGAGGTTGCCGATGGCCCCAAGCACTATGACAGCCCACAGGTTGAGCGCTCCGCGACTCGCGAGGTATCCCGCGAACGGCATCGTGACCTCGGAGGGAATCGGCAGGAGGGCGCTCTCGAGCGTCATCAAGACGAATACCGCGAGGTACCCGAACGACTGGATGAGATGAGTGAGCATTATCCGCCCTCGGCGAGCGCCTCCTTGTCTTCAGCGATAACCACCGACTCGGGTATCTCGTCCTCGCGCGTGAACGTGAGGAACACAACGAGCGCAAGAATAGCGCCGAGGAAGATGAAGCTCGTGACGGTGGTGCCGAGCCCTAGCCCGCCATCGGCGCGCGCTTGGGAGAGGTAGTCGCCAATGGAGGCACCTAGAGGGCGCGTAAGGATATAGGCGAGCCAGAAGAAAAGGACGGGGCGGCTTGAGCGATTGCGTTTATCCACGATGCCCCTGAAGCCATAATGGGAGAAGGTGATGAGCGCGATAAGACCGGCGAAGATAAGGAGGGCGACGAGATAGCCGAGCTGGAAGTACTCGGCGGTAAGGTCACCCGCAGCGGTGCCGAGCGCGAAGGTGAAAAGGATGGCGAGCCAGTAGAAGGCCTCACGGCCGGTCGTAACGATGGAATGGATGGAGAGCGTCCGTTCGATGGAATACCAGATGGCAAACACGATGGCGAGGATGATGGAGAACACGATGGTGGTCGTCTCAAGCGAGACGCCGAGGTTGTCGGTCAGATTGTCGGTTATCTGGGTGCCAACGACGCTGATCAAGACGACCGCGAGCCAATAGATACCAGGGATATACTTGCGTGCTCGAAACTGCATGACGAGCACGATGACGAGCAGCGTGCCGGTGATGAGCGTAGTGATGGTGAGACCCAGATTGAGGTTCGTGGCGAGATAGTCGGAAGCCGTCTCCCCCACCGTGGTACAGAGCACCTTGATGAGCCAGAAGTAGAGGGTGACCTCTGGAACCTTGTTGAGCATCTCCTGCCATTTGGGAGCACCAGGAATCGACTGGACAGAAACTGCGGGCGTAGTGAGCATGGTATGCGAAAAAGATTGGTACCCGCCAACGCCCCGAGCGTTCGTATGCTCGGGGCGTTGGCGGGAGAAATTAATTGCTGGTCTCTCCCTGGTCGGGGCCGGAATCGGCCGGGCCGCTCTCGGCTTCGTGCTGCACGTTCACGCTTGCGCCCGTCGTGGCATCATCAGCCTGTTCGCCGTCCTTCTGCTGCGGGTCCTGGGCGCTCGTCTGCGCCTGGGCTCCCACATCGTCAGCGGTCTCGCCATCCGCGTTCGCCGGGTCTTGCGCAGTCGTCTGCACCTGCGCCGAGGAGCTCGCGCTCGGGGTCACGCTTGCGGCATGGACCGCGTAGCCTGCAGCTCCGATGACGCCAACGGCGAAGGCGGCAAGGACCGGGAGATACTTCTTAGTCGAAAACATAGGGTATCGCTTGGGTTATGGGTAAAGAGGTCACCCTCACCTACCACTACGCCACTCGCTCCCGATTCGTTACAACCCTAGTTCAGGCCGTCCGTTGACCCCGTAAACACGGCCGAGAGGGGTATCTGGTGCCCCACGTACTCGTATATGCGCTGGCCGAAGTCGAAGTAGTTGAGGAGGACACCGAGCGCGAGGCTCAAGACGACCACGATGAGGACCAGTGTGGTCGTCGCATATCTATAGCCGCGGCGGGTGCGGCGTAGGCCATAGTACGCAACGACGGCGAAGAAGGCCGTGATAGCGAGCCACACGAACGGAATGCTCTGCGCAATGTCTTGGATTGAGGAGCCCTGGAGCTTGGCGATCCCGTCGTTGTCGAAGAAGACGAACTCGGCGATGGCGAAAGCCACACCACCCACCACGACGGATGCGAGGGCCAAGAGCCAAATCACGCTGCGGCTCAGCAAGAACTGCCAGCGGGGCTTCGGGACGGCACCGCGAGCCGCGAGCTCTTGCATGAGCTCCTCGGGGAAAGTGTCGTTTGAATCCATATCAGGTGTGTTCATCATACCTCTTGAGCTGTTCTTTCAGTTTTGCCTTAGCACGATTGAGATACACCGCCACGGTGCCGCGCGGGAGTTCAAGAATGTCTGAAATCTCGTCATAGCTCTTTTCCTCGAAGAATCGGAGGAGGAGCACATCGCGGTATTTGAAGTCGAGCGCATCGAGCGCGGCACGCACGGCGGCTCGGTTGATAGTGGTATTCGACTCGTGCTCGATGTCGAGGTCGTCGGCAATCTCGTCGAACACTTTTAGGTCATCCTCGTTCTCCACCGGCCGGGGCCGGTTCTTCTGCCTACGAAAGTGGGTAACGGTCTCGTTATGCGCGATACGATAAATCCAGGCGCTAAACGGGAGGGAGGGGTCGTAGTCGTTGAGGTGAAGATAAGCCTTAATGAAGGTCTCCTGCAGGACGTCTTTAGCCGTATCCGGGTCGAGCGAGCCGAGGCGTGTGACGTACCGCAGAATACGCACGTCGTATCGGGCAACGAGCGCGGCGAATTCCTCTCTATGAATCAGAGCTGCTTTTACCAGCTCCTGATCTGATACCCGTTCATTCATGCCTAGACCGTATCACGGCCCTACTCCCCTGCCTGAGTACTGACGCCTACAGCACCGTGCAACCGACAAGCGTGACACCCTGCGGGATGCGATTCGCCCGCTCTCCTTCTGCAAGGACGCGGATGTTTGCGCCAATAGCAAGAGAGGTGCTGGTGGTGCCGATGTCGCAGTACACCTTCGACACGGAGCTCGTCTCAAGCTGGATGAGTGTGTCGCCGCCTTGCTTTGTGACGCCCGCGACCATGCCGGAGGCAACGAGCGTGTCCTCACGCCAGAGGCCGTAGAAGTTGTCGGCGCTCATGGCCTGGGCCATTTGGTCGGGGGTTACGTCCACGACGCCGAGCCTATCGAGCGCGTGCTTATCGCCCCAAAAGAAGCCCACCGCGCCAGCGAGGGCGAGCAGAAAGCAGAGAAGCACAACAAGAAACGGAGTACGCATAGGCGGGTGACTTCTTCTAAAACTACAGCCCAGCCGTACAGGTTACGCCAAAACGATGATGGCCCACGCGAGCAGGATGAGAGCGTACGCGTTGATGAGGAGCGTGCGGATCCAGTGCGTCTTCAAAATCCGGTGCAGGTAGATGCCCTGTGCGCCTTTCGGATCCTGCGAGAGCCTGGCCTGCCAGGGGCCCCACATCGTCGCGGTGAGCGCGTGTGAGAGGAGCTGGCAGCCGAGGTTGCCCCAGATGGCCCAGAGGGGCGAGGCAACCGGATGATACCAGATGAGGGCGACCGAACCCGCGAACGCAACGGCAAGCGGCATGAAGATCCAATACGGGAGCTTTCTCCAGTGCACCGCCTGCAGGCGACGGAAGTTCTCGCGGTCGAGCACCTGCCAATTGCGGAAGATGTCGACCTCGTGCGCCCAGATCGCGCCGATGAGATAGAACGCGAGCGCGAGGTTGAGGAGGAGGAAGGTGGAGGCGGTCATGGTTGCAGTATACGCCTCGAGCTCCCGCGCTGTTCGCGCCTTGGGGGTGGTGTCTAGAGAGGTTCCGTCTTACAAAACTCGAGCTCGATGCATCGCAAGCAGTTGATAGGTCGTTCCGATAAGCGAGACGGTCTCAACAATATTCGCGAGCATGCGAACCTCACCAAGCAACCCCTTCCACATGCCGTATTTGCGTACCTTGTACGTGTGACCGACGGTCGGCCACCACACGACCTGCAGGCGCGCGCCGCTCGTAAGGATGAGATCGTTCAGGAACGACTCAAGGCCGAATCCGGAGAGATGCGCGATAGTTACGATATGACTGTCAATGATTTTGCGCGGGATTACCCGTTCTCCGGAAAGATAATCGAGGCCGATGACGCGCCATGGTAGAAGCGCGTCGCGGCGTAAGCTGATACTGGTATCGGCCCGGCCATCAAGAACGGGTTTGAGGAGGGCCGTAACGTCAACAGGCGTAAGCCCGATAAGGTCTGCGTCCAGGAAGAGGAGATATTCACCACGCGCAGCGCGCGTACCGTCCGCGATCGCCCGGCTCTTCCCCTCGTTGCGCTCCTGGGAAATAAGCCGTGCAGAGGGGAAAGCGCGAATCCGATCTCCCGTATCATCATCGGATCCGTCATCGATGACGATGACCTCATCGACAAGCGGATGGCCGACCACGGCCTTGAGGACGCTCCCGATACGCGCGCCTTCGTTATATGCGGGGATGATGCAGCTTACTCTCATCACGGCGCAAGGCGGCGGTTTTGCCGCATGAAGACATAGGCCCCGACTATGCACGCAAGCGCGAAGAGAACGACCGAAGCGCGCGCAAATACTGAGTCAATCTGTTTATAGGCATAGCCGAAGAAGTAGCCGACAAGCACGAGTCCGAGTGATTTCGGCAGCGTGCCAAGCAGGTTATACCAAACGAACGAGACGACCGGCATACGAGCGGCGCCTGCCGCAGGCAATGCGATGATGCCCGTCTGCGTGTATTTGGCATAGAACATGGCCTTCGCTCCATACGCTTCGAAATACTTCTCGAGGCGCTCAAAACGCTCGGGAGAGAGGCCGATGCGCAGGCCCAAGCGCTCTAGGGCGGCGACTCGCCCAAAGCGGCCGACGCTGTAATACAAGAGGTCACCGGCAAGATCGCCCGCGACCACCACCCCAAAGACAATGAAAACGTTGAAGAAACCCTGCGCCGCGAGGAAGGCGCCGATGATGGTTATGATTGGTCCCTCGAGAACCGCAATGACGAAAAGGAAGACATATCCGTACTGATGCAGGAGCACAATGACCGTCGCGAGAGGGGGCATGACGTTGCGCACAACAGTAGCATGCCGAGGACTTGGGGTTATGCAGCACCCCTTTTCGTCTAAGCTTGATACACTATGGGCTAATATGCGGCTGCTTACGGACAGGCGATTCCTCTATTCCCTTTTCTCGGGCGCCGCGTTTCTTTTCATCAGTTTCGTCATCCAATCCTACGCCGTCATGTTCGCAACGGAGACTGCGAGCAATTCGGTAACCGATGTCGTCCTCAGCAATACGCCCGTGTTCAACGTCGACGGATTCTTCGTATGGGGAGCCGTCCTCTTGGGAGCTGTCGTAACCCTGACATGCGTAGTTAGGCTCCGGCGGGCGCCCTTCATCCTTAAAAGCCTCGCGCTCTTCACCGTCATACGGTCCTTCTTTGTCGCGCTCACGCATATAAATCCGTATCCGCAGCAGATAGCCATAACGCCGAGCATCGCCACCCGCCTCTTCCCTTCGCTCTTCACCGGCAAGGATCTTTTCTTCTCGGGGCATACCGGGCTCCCATTCCTTATGGCCCTTATCTTCTGGGACAACGTCTTCTTGCGCACAGTGTTCCTAGCCTTCTCTATCATGTTCGCGATTGTAGTACTGCTCGGCCACCTGCACTACTCGATAGACGTCGCCTCCGCATACTTCATAACCTTCACCATCTTTACGATGGCAAAGGCGTTTTTCAAGAGAGACTGGGAGCGCTAAGGCGTATGCAGGACAAGCCGTCCGCGAAGAAGCTCCTCATCGTCACCGACGCCTGGGCACCACAAACCAACGGCGTGGCGACGACTTTCACCGCGATCGTCGCCGAGTTGGAGAAACGAGGTGTGGCGGTGACGGTCGTACACCCCGGCCTGTTTAAGCGCGTCTTCCCTCTTCCTCTCTACCCGGAAGTACGCTTGGCGTTCTTCCCAAAAAAGCGCATGCGGGAGCTCTTCAAACGGGAGCGTCCGGATCGCGTACATATCGCGACCGAAGCATCGCTCGGGCTCGCTGCGCGCCGCGTCTGCCGATCAGAACGCATGCCATTCACTACGTCCTACCACACGCATTTCCCACTGTATGCGAGTCATTATCTCATATTCGGGAGAGTATTTGCTGCCATCGCGTCACGATACCTGCGCTGGTTTCATAGCGCATCGCGCTCAGTGCTCGTATGCACGCCGAGCCTAAAGAACATGCTCGAGGCCGAAGGATACCGCCGGGTCGCGGTCTGGCCGCTTGGCGTCGATACCGAGAGGTTTGTGCGAGACGAATCGCGAGCGCCAAAGCTTGATTTGAAGCGGCCGGTATTCATCTGTTTTGGCCGAGTCGCTAAGGAGAAGAATGTCGAGGAGTTTCTCCAGGCGAAATTGCCGGGAACCAAGCTCGTGATCGGGGACGGCCTCGAGCGCGCGACACTGGAAAAGCGATATCCCGACGCATGCTTTGTCGGCTACAAGCGCGGACAAGAGCTCGTAGACTGGCTCTCTCTCGGGGACGCATGTGTGCTCCCTTCGCGCACGGAAACATTCGGGCTCGTGGCGCTCGAGGCGCTCGCTTGCGGGATGCCGGTCGCTGCCCATGACGTGATGGGGCCGCGCGATATCATCACCCCGGGCGTAGACGGGATGCTCGGGGAGGAGCTGGGACAAGCTGCGGCCGCCTGTCTCCCCCTTTCTCGCGACAACTGTCGGAAAAAAGCTCTCCAGTATTCTTGGGAGAAGTCCACGGACGCGTTCTTGGCAGCTATTTCTTCTAGTTTAGAGGCAAGGAGGTCTACCTAGAAACCCGAGCCCTTGAAGCTTCTCCATGCTCACCCGTACGGCCGGGTAGATGGAATATATTTCGGAAAATAGGTTAAAGGCGGAGCCCCTGATTTTAGCCTTATTTTGCAAGGTATTTTTAGATACCCCTGATTGGACATAAGAACTCATGCTTGACAAAGTATTGTATATAGTGTATGTTTTATTTCAGGAGGACGCGCCCACGCAAACCCCTCAATCCGAACACCACTGATTAGCTTTTAATACTCCCGTTAGCTTAGCACCGCCGCGCTTCGCGGCCTTTTTCATCTCTCGCTCCCATGCTTCCTGCGGTGTATCAAAGCCGAGGCATCTCATCGGCA
>JAGWWI010000020.1 GCA_018970465.1 Patescibacteria group bacterium | reverse complement strand
CTGTGCGATGGCCCGATGCGAATACCCTTTCCCTAACAAAATCCCTATTTCAAGACGTTCTGCACGGCTCAAATCTCCTTTCTGCTTCATGGTGACACTCTAGCGAGTGTCCTAACTCATTCCGGAATGCACGCTTTGGTAGAGGAGCATCGAAAAATGCAGAGCGACCTAATCCGCACGAAGCTTTGGGAGCACATCCTAGCGCACTGCTACGGAACGTCCGACTTGACTGCCGTCCGGCGCGACCACGCGAGGGTTGGGGTGCACGACTACGACCTTGAAGCAGTGGCGTTCTTCTCTGCCATCGACGCCGCGTTCACGCCGACCGGTTCAGAGATGCAGGGCTGCGTGCCGATCCACCACGAACTGGTTCAATATCTCGCGGGCTGGTGCAGTAGCGTCGCACGCGGATCGCCACAGCAGGGCGGCCCCTCGACCAACCACTTCCTGGGCCGGGCGCTCAACGGCTTTATCAGCACCCTCTACGAAGCGGTGTGGCGTGGTCGCATCTGGCGCGACTCGGACAACGTGAGTCACTTCGGTTGCTTAAAAATCCCGGTCTGGTTCATCCTGCATTGCATGGATATTCTGCAAACCCAGGCTGAGTACGAAAACAAGATGTGGGACGCACAGCCGAGTATGCGGGACTACCTCCGCTCCGAGAAACCCGAGAGCTACTGATTCGATCACCCGCACGCTAGAAGCGCCCCGACCGTCGGTCGGGGCGCTCGTTGCATGTCTGCACTCCTTCGCCGTGGCATTAACTACTACGACTCCTCCACGTAATTACCGATTCCCCTTCGCCCGGTTGTGCGTCTTGCAGAGCATCTCGCAGTTTTTCGCTATCGTCTTGCCGCCCTTGCTCCAGGCGGCGACGTGGTCGGCGTCCATTTCGTCATACTTCCGAATCCGAGCTTATCAAAAAGATCGACGCGAAATGGAAAGGCAAAGGGACGGCGGAGATTGTGAGCTTCACCCACAAGCAACTCCCCTACCTGCTCGCCGAGGATAACGGGATCGTCTCATACGACGCCTTCACTCAGGAGGACCCGGACGATATCTACTAAGATGCGGTACCGGGGGCAAGACGGAATTCAAGATCGTCGGCACCCAAGTGTCGCGTCACGCGTCCGGCAATCGCTGTATTATCGCGGTCCACCCAATAGATGCCCTCGTGCGCGTACTCCTGGTCTACAGCAAGACCGACGTGGCGGGACCGCGCGAGACGGACTGGTGGCAACAGACCATAAAGAGAGCATACCCGGAATATGCGGGTTATTTTTGATAGAGAAGCAATTCTGGAATCAATTCAAGAGCACGATGGCGAGATTGAGGTAGAGGGCGAAGGTGACCCAGGCGAGGTAGGGGGCGAGGAGCCAGGCGGCGGGGCGGGAGAGGCGCGCGAAGAGCGCGAGGGTGGCGAGGATGAGGAGCCAGAGGATGCCGATGTCGAGGAGAGCGAGCGCCGGCGAGCGCGCGCCAAAGAAGATCGGCGACCAGAGCGCGTTCGCCCCAAGCTGCAAGAAGAAGAGCCAGAGGCCGAGGAGGCACGCGAGCGCGGAGCGCTCGCGCGCCTCCCACGCGAGATAGAGCGCGACGCCCATAAGCGCGTAGAGCGCGAGCCATACGGGCGCGAAGAGCCAGGCGGGCGGCATGAGCAGAGGCTTCGCGAGCCCGGCATACCACCCACTCGCGATCGCCGGCGCAGTCGAGAGCGCGCCGAGGGCGCCTGCGCCCTCTGAGAGCGCGACCGCCGCCGCGAGCCCGAGCCACGAGCGAGCATTCATGGCGCCAGTATAGCGCGGAGCTCGCTCGAGCTTGACAAGATTGATTTGTGTGGATAGCGCTATTCCCCAGCGCGATAAACCTAAGGGGGGAACATGCGCGACTATCAGAACTTTGAGGGGCCGACCGCGAAGCAGCTGACCGAAGCGTACCAGCAATACAACGCCCGTCGGATCGCAGAGGCAGACGCCCGGAGCGGGCGAACGCTCCAATCGGGAGTACTTCGCTGGATGGGAACCCCGCGCAAGGCCAAGTATAAGGGCCGATATGCGGGAGTGAGCGTCAAGTGATAGAAATCGGGGCGGCCATGTGGCCGCCCTCTATTTGTACGCCTCACCTGGCCGCGCGCTCCCCCGCGAGGCGGAGGATGCGGCGATAGTGGGCTCAGGCGGCTTTGATGCTGGCTCGAGGGTGGCGTAGGATGTCCGCAGATATCGCAGGAGGACGCGATGACTGCTCTGCTACTGCTGCAGCAGCTCGCCTACTTCGGCGCGCTGCTCCTCGCCTCGCCTATCCTCTACCGCCTGATGCGCGGGTACCCTATCACCCGGACCAAAGAGGAGGAGGCGCTCTTCATATCCCGGCTCCCGCACGAAGAGGTCGAGAAGATCCGCCAGCTCGCTTGGTGCGCATTCTTCGGCTGGCTGATCATCATCGCCTCGGCGTTCGGGATGATGATCGATAGCGCGATCGGATAAGGGCGGCCCGGTGGGCCGCCCTTTCCGCATTCTTTACTAAACAAGCAAGCACCTACATCTGCCGCGTCTCCATGATCTCGATGGTGGCGCCGGAGATGCCGAAGTGCGGGTGATCCTTGAAGAGCTCGGCGGCGGCCTCGAGAGAGTCGGCGGCGACGTAGGAGGAGAGCATCATGTCGTTCTTGGTGTCCTCCACCCCCGCGCTCGTCACCTTCTTGGTCTTGCCGAGGGCGATCGTGTTCAAGACCGCGTCCTTGTGCACGGCGAGCCAGGCGTCCCACTCCCCTTTCATCTTCTGCTCCTCTGCCTTGCGCTCCTCCTCGGGCTTCTCCATCCATTCGGCAATTGTGGCAGCCGGCGCCATGTATATCGCGGTGAAGTTTTTCATATGCGCTGATTATACCCCCGCCCCTGCGGGAAGCGAAGATGAAGCGCCTACTCCCCCGCGAGCGCGAGGATGCGGCGATACTCGACAGCCGTGACGGGCCCCACCGAGAGGCGGCCGTTCTTGAAGATGAAGAGCTCTGCGAGCTGCTTGTCGGCCTTCATCGCGGCGAGGGTGACGGGCGCCTTGAGCTTCTTGGCGAAGCGGACGCGGACGCCGTACCAGATGGGCCGCTCCCGCGTCGCCTTGGGGTCGTAGTACTCACCCTTCTTGTCGAACTGCGACTCGTCCGGCTCGGCCGCGTGCGAGACGGTCGCGAGGCCGTAGACGCCGGGGATGGCCGAGGAGGAGTGGTAGAAGAGGACCGCGCCGCCCACCCGCATCTCTTCGCGCATGTAGCGGCGCGCCTGATAGTTGCGCACGCCCGACCAGGGCTCGACCCTGACGCGCCGCAGGTCGTCGATCGAGAACTCCTCGGGCTCGCTCTTCATGAGCCAGTGGTGCATAGGTGATGTAGAAATACTACCTTAGCCCCGGAGCGCCCTGCGGAGCGCGCGGTGGTCGGGGCACGCGCGGGCGACGAGGGCCCAGAAGGCGGGCGAGTGATTGAATTCGCCAAGGTGGCAGAGCTCGTGGACGATGACGTAGTCGGCCAAGACGGGCGGCAGGAGGGCGATGCGGTAGGAGAAATTGAGATTGCCCCGCTTGGAGCAGCTGCCCCAGCGGGTCTTCTGATTCCTGATCGCGACGCGGCCGATCGCGAAGCCGTATGCTTGGTTGAAATGGGCGAGCCGGGCGTGCGCGAGCGCACGCGCGGCCTCCTTGTACTTCGCGTAGTCTCGCCTGCTCCGCCGCGGCATCTGCCCATTCTCGCATGCGAGGCTGCACGGCGCCCGGCGCATTGCCACCCTCATCCGCGAGTGGCATACTGCTAGCGGAAAACCCCGTGCATGGGAGGAAGGGGCCATGACCCTCAGTTTGATTGACGAGTTCCGGCAGGTACTCGCGGGACTTGACGAAATCGACCTCGGCACACCGGATACGCCCGTGCCCTGGGTGGACATGCAGCCTGGCGACAATCCGCTGCGCGGTGTCGTTCCCGACCGGCTCAAGCGTCTCTTCGTCGCAGCCGTACGAGTGAATCAACGCCTCCAGCGAGCGCTCAATAACGCTCTAGTGCGCGCGCAGGCAGAGGGACAGCCCGAAAACCACCCGCGCTACGCCGACCTCGCGCGAGATCAGAACTGCCTCGGGCTACTGTACCAGCAGCTCGACAAGCTGCTCGGAGCTGAACTGCTCCAAGTGAACTACGATGAGATCCGTGAGCAAGGGGCGAGCGGAGAGGTCGGCATCTTCCTCCGCACTGGCTGGCAGGTCGTCTGGCGTCCGGCTGTGCACCAAGCTCGCCAACCGGAGTTCCCGACTGCGCAAGGCGAGCTCGCGCCACGCTTCCTTAATTGAGGGTGAGTGGTATCGAGAGTAATGGGCGGCCCTTGCGGCCGCCCGTTTCGTTGCCCGCTACTCGCGAGGCTTACTCCCCCGCCGCGGCGCGCTCGAGCGCCTTGATGTCGAACTTGGTCATCTGCATGAACGCTGCGGTGACGCGCGCCCGCTTCGCCGGGTCGCCCGACATGTATTCATTCATCTTGGCAGGAACGACCTGCCAGGTGACGCCGAAGCGGTCGGTGATCCAGCCGCAGACGTTCGGCTTGCCGCCCTCGGCGAACGCCGCCCAGAGCCGGTCGATCTCCTCCTGCGTGTCGCAGGGCACCGTCAAGGAGAGGGGCCCCGCGGCGGCGAGCATCGGATTCTCCCCGCCCTCGAGGAGCATATAGGGCTCGCCCATGAGCTCGAAGGAGGCGACGAACTGGCCCGCGGGCCCGGGCGCGCCCTCGATGGGCGTCTCGGAGACGACGCGCGAATCCGGGAAGAGCCCGGTATAGAACGCCAAGGCCTCCTTGGCGTTCTCCTTGATCCAGATGAACGAAACGATCTTCTGCATAGCTATCCAGCCTCGGCGGGCGCGTCGGGCAAGGCGTCGAAGGTGGCGCGGAACTCCTCCTGCCACTTGTCGTTGACCTCCTTCGGATTATTCTTGATCCCCTCCGCCATCTCCGGGTGCGCCGCCTGGATATGATCCCAGCCGGCCTTCACCATCTCGTCTGCGGTCTCGCCCCGCAAGACCGTCGTGCAGTCTGCGGGCCCGCCCATCTCGCTGCAGGTCATCTCCTTCATAGTTCGTGTCTCGCTAGCGGCTAATGATTCGATCGTAGCACGCGCGAACGTGGATTCTCTATGAGCTCGCGCGGGCGAATTCTTCGCGGAGCTCCATCCAGATCTGGCCCATCACGTTCTCGCCCTCGCCATGGGCGCCGTCGTCCCACCAGCCGTCGCCCGGCGGGTAGGTACTGATGTGCTTCACGATTGCCGCCCCGCCGGTCGCGAGGAGCGCCGTGCGCACCTCTTCGTGCTGCAGAGCGCGCTCGCGCATCAGGCTCTTCATCACTTCCCGCTTGTGCGCCGGGTCCTTGAAGGCCGGGTCCTGGAGGTGCTTATAGCGAGTCGACACCTCCCACGCCTTGACCGGGCTCGGCTGCGCGCGGATCTCCTCGCGGATGGCCGGGTCGTCGTAGCGGGCGCATTGATAGGCATGCTCGACGGTCGGATAGAGGACGCCCGCGACCTCGATCGCGTGCGCGGTGTAGGGCGAGAAGTAGATCGCGAAGATCTCAGGCGCGACGCGTTCCATGCCCCGCGTATCTGCGACTACGGCTTCGCGACATGCCAGACGCCGCCAACGCCCTCGCCCGCGGTGTCGCCCGAGGCGCTGTCGCCCGCGTAGAAGTAGAGCGGCTTGCCGCCGTAGGTCACCTGCGTCGAGCCGTCGGCGCGCCTCAAGGTGCCGATCTTGGCGGAATCAAGCGGCGACTCGCCGACGAGGTTGTCGGTCGAGGTCACGACGTAGGGCGGCCAGTTCGCGGCGCACTGGCCGGTGCAGTTCGAGACCCCTGCCGCGTCCTTCGCGTAGGTGTAGAGGGTCATGCCGTTGTAGCCGATCAAGAAGCTGCCCACCTTCGCGTTCTTATCCTGCCCGAGCGTAAGGTTCGCGCCCGGGATCGCGGGCGTGCTGCTCGCGGTCATGGCGGTCGAGGTCGCTACGCCCGCGTTCGTCTGCGGCGCGGGCGCGGTTCGAGGCGCCGCGGAGCCGACGATCCACCACACGACTCCGCCGATAATAAGGAGAACGACGATGCTCCAGACGATGGTCGATGTGCGCATACCGGATGCGGCTAGCTCGTAATGCCCGAAGTATAGCAAACGGGGTCAGGAGGGCCGCGGCGGGCCGGAGGGCCGAGCGCCGTTCGCGCTCCCTTGCTTGGCAGCGGGGCCCGGCTTCGGCTCGTGGGAGGCGGCGTGGAAGCACGAGACGGAATAGGGGAAGTCTTGCGTCAAGACGTAGTGATAGGTCGTGACCTGTTTGCCGTCGAGGGTGACAGCGGAGGTGAGGCCGTGGCATTCGTCGAGGTCGGCGGTGTGCAGGTAGTTGCCGTTCGGGAGCAAGGAGCCCGTGATCGGGTAACCGTCGAAGGCGAAGCCGACCACCGTCGAGACCGGATCCTTGACGTACCCAGTCTCGAAGCCGTGGTAGTGATACTGGCCCGAGTTGTCCGGATGCGCCTCCCACGCGTCCTGCGTCTCGTGCGCGACCGCGTCGCGATACTCCGCGTCGAAGCCGTCGAAGAGCGCGACGCCGTCTTGCATGATCCCCACCTGTCCGTAGATGCAGCCGGGCGCGGCGGCCGCTACCGGATACGCGGGAAGCGAGAAGTCGTAGGACTGCGCCTTGATCGAATTCGGATTGCCGTCGAAGCGATGCGCCGGGTCGCTTAGCGCGATCGGGAAGGTACCGGAAGGGTGATCGGTCGGGAGGCCGTTCCCGACCAAGGTGCGCGTCGCGCCCGCGACCGTCATCGCGTAGGAGGCTGTGGGCCAGGCGACTGAGCCCGCGACCGCGACCTTCTCGGCAGGCGTCCAGGACGCGCCGTGGATCCACGTGGCGGAGCCTTCGGCGCCGCGGCCGCCCGTCGCGATGTGGCAGAGATAGACCAAGCCCACCTTGGGCCCGCTCGTGACGTATTTGCCGTCGCCTAGCGGCAAGGTCGCAAGCCATGCGGAGCCTACCGGGAGCGCCGCGGATGCGTCGCGCGCGGTCGAGCTCGCTGCGGCCGCCGACGCAGGAGAATTCTCCACGTCGGCGCTGACAACCGCAGAGCCGGCGGACGTCGTCGATGCGGCGCCAGGCGGAGGAGGCGGCGCGGGCGGGGCGGGAGGCTGCGCGCCGAAGAGCGCCGCGAAGAAGAACCCGATGCCGCCGAGCGCAGAGGCGAGCCAGTGCATGCGCGCAGTATACGCGACGCGCGACGCCACAGGCGCCGCGCTGTGCACACCCAGGCCCGCGAACTCCTGCGCCTTATCCGCCCCCGCCGCGCGCGCCGAAGCCCGCGCCGCCAGCCGGGCGGATCTGGACCGAGCTCGCGGTGAAGCTCCCATCGCCATTGCCCGACCCTTGCGCGGCGATGTCTGCGCCGACCGTGAGGTCGGCGGTCGACCCTGCGACCGCCTTCACGATCGGCGTCGAGGTCGCGATGAGCACGATCTCGGTGCTCCCGTCGGGGAGCTTCACGCTGACCGAGCCCTGGCCGAGCGCGATGATCTGCCCGCCGATCGCGTTGCCGGCCGCGCGGCCGCCCATGCCGCCCGCCGTCACGAACTGTCCGCCCTTGCCCGCGGCGGCGTAGCCGCCGCGGGTCGCCGTCTTGCCGCCCGCGGAAGCTGAACCGGCCCAGAACGACGCCCCCGCAACCACGACAAGCACGATCGCCCAGATGATTTTAGTATTCATATTTCTTATATATACGGATAACGTCCGCGAACGTGCGCCTATTCGTACCGCAGCGCCTCGATCGGGTTGAGCGACGCCGCGCGCCGCGCCGGGTAGTAGCCGAAGGCGATGCCGATCCCGCCCGAAACGCCGAAGGCGAGCACGATCGACTGCCACGACACGCTCGTCTGCAATATGCCCGACGACGCGACCACGAAGGAGATAGCGGAGCCGAGCGCGATCCCCACTACCCCGCCCACGAGCGTGAGCGCGATCGCCTCGGCGAGGAACTGGCGGCTGATGTCGCCGTTCTTCGCGCCGATCGCCTTGCGCAATCCGATCTCGCGCGTGCGCTCGGTCACCGTCGTGAGCATCATGTTCATGATCCCGATGCCGCCGACGAGGAGCGAGATGCCCGCGATCGCGCCGAGGAGGAGGGTCAGCGTGCCGGTGATCGAGGAGGCGGTCGCGAGGATGTCGGCCTGATTGATGACGCTGAAGTCCGCCTGCGTCGGGTCGCTGAGGTGATGCCGCGCGAGGAGCGTGGTCGTGATGTCGTCTTGCACCTGCGTCATGTCGCCGGCGGAGGCGGCCTGCACGTCGATCGAGGTCAGGTACTGGTCGCCCGCGAGGAAGAGCTCCGCCGCGGTCGCGGGGATGTAGACCATGTCGTCCGCATTCGAGAAGCCGGAGCCGCCCTTCGCGACCGTCATGCCGATCACGGTGAACTCGACGCCCTTGATGCGGATCGTCTGACCGATGACGCTTGCGGGATCGACCGGATCGGTCCCGTCGCCGAAGAGGTCGGTCGCGGTCGTCGGCCCCAAGACGGCGACCTTCGCGCGCGAGGCAACCTGCGTATCGGTGATGAATGAGCCCTGGTCGATCTCGACGTTGCGGATCGCCGGATAGGCCGAGGTCACGCCGTCGACGGTGGTGTTCGTATTGGTGCCCGCCGCCGTGACCTGGTAGCGACCCGAGACCTCGGAGGCGACCGCCGCGACGTTCGCCACTTGCGAAGCGATCGCGTCTGCATCTTCCTGAGTGAGGGTCTTCGCGGAACCGCGGCCCGCCGAGATCGCGACGCCCGGGCCCTTCTGCGCCCCCGGCGTCACGATCAAGAGATTCGAGCCGAGCGAGTTGATGCTCGAAGAGATGGAAGCCTGCGCGCCCTGCCCCACCGAGACGAGCGCGATCACCGACGCGATGCCGATCACGATGCCGAGGATCGTAAGCCCGCTTCGCACGCGATTCGCGGAGAGCGCGGTGTAGGTCTCGTGGAGCGTGTCGGCGATCGTCATAGGCTAGTCGGCGAGCTCGGCGCGCCGCCTCGCGTGCGTCTTCGAGTCCGAGACGATGAGGCCGTCGCGCACCGTGATGATGCGCGCGGCGTGCTCGGCGACCTCGGGCTCGTGCGTAATCACGACGATGGTGCGGCCGTGGCCTTCGTTCAGCTTCTGGAAGGTGCCGAGCACGAGCTCGCCCGTCTTGGTGTCGAGGTTCCCGGTCGGCTCGTCGGCGAGGATCAAGGCCGGGTCGTTCACGAGGGCGCGCGCGATAGCGACCCGCTGGATCTGGCCGCCCGAGAGCTGATTGCTCTTGCGCTCGAGGAGCGACTCGTCGAGGCCGGCCGCGCGGACGGCGGCGCGCACGCGCTCCGCGCGCTCGTCGACCGGGACCTTCTCGTCGTAGATCAAGGGGAGCATCACGTTGCGCGCGACCGTCGTGCGCGCGAGGAGGTTGAAGGATTGGAAGACGAAGCCGATCTCCTCGCTGCGGATCTTCGCGAGCTCTTCGTCCGTCATGTCGGAGACCTTCTTGCCCTTCAAGCGATAGGTGCCGGAGGTGGGCGTGTCGAGGCAGCCGAGGATGTGCATCGTGGTCGACTTCCCGGAGCCCGACGGGCCCATGATCGCGACGAACTCGCCCGCGTCGATCGTGAAGGAGACGCCCTTCAAGGCTTGGAACGCGGCGTCGCCTGCGCCGTAGGTCTTGGTGACGTTTTTGACCTCGATCATCCTCCGATGCGAACGGCTCCGCCGCCGCCGAAGCCGCGATTGCCGCCCGTCGCGCCGCCCGTGCGCGTTGCGGGAGCGGCCGCGGCGGCAGCGCCCGCTCCGGCCGCGGAGCGCACGACGATCTGCTGGCCCTCCGAGAGCCCCGAGAGGATCTCCGTGTTGAGATCGTCCGAGATGCCGACGGCGACGGGGACGCGCGCGGGCGCTGCGGCCGTGACGACCCCGCCGGTCGCGTCGGCGGTCGTGGTCGCAAGCGGCGGCACGAACGCGAGCACGTAGGACTGCCCGTTCGTCGTCTTGACCGCGCCGGAGGGGACGAAAAGCGCGCCTTCATGCACCGCCGACTCGATCGACGCGTTGACCGACATGCCCGTCTTGACGCGCGCGTCCTGCGCGTCGAGCGAGATCTGCACGTCGTAGGAGACGACACCCTGCGTCACGGTGCCGACCGGATTCAAAATCGCGACGGTGCCGGTGAGCGTCAAGCCGGGAATGGCGTCGAAGGTCAAGGTCGCCTTGTCGCCCACCGCGATCTTCGCCGCGTCGACCTCGTTCACCGAGAGGTCGGCGATCTGCTTGGCGGTGATGAGGGTCGCGACCGCTCCGGAGCCGGCCTGGTCGTAGGTGTGGACGTTGACCGCGCCGATCGTGCCGTCGAAGGGCGCGCGGATGTAGTACTTCGCGAGCGTGTTCTCGGCGTCCTGGAGCGCGTTCTTAGCCTGCGTCACCGAGAGCTCGGAAGATGCCTGGTCCAGGGGCTCGGTCGAGAGCGAATTGGTATCTGAAAGGAGCGCGGAGTTGTGCGAAGAGAGCTTGCTCGCGTCGGAGGAGAGCGTCGCGAGGTCGCTCGTCACCGAGGCGGGGACGGGCGCGCCAGGCGTGAGCGCGGAGTTCTGGTACCAGGTGAGGAATATGTTCGCGCTCCCGACGGCCGTCTGCGCGAGCGTGACCGCCTTCTGCGCGTTCGCGAGGAGCGCGGCGAGCTGACTCGCATCGGCGTCCGGCACGTCCGCGTTCTGATAGGCGGCGAGCGCGACCGTGTAGGCGCTCTGCGCGGCGGTGTTATCGCTTAGGGCCTGCTGGCGATACGCCTCGCCGCCGTGCGTGCCGATGTTGTTCGGGAGGAACTGGTTCCCCGAGAGACGGTCGGCGATATTCTCGAGCCCGGTGACGACATCCGGGAGGTCGAGGTAGAGGTTCACGAGGTCGGTGCGGGAGGACTCGACCGCGTTCGCCGACTGCTCGGTCTTCTGGAGCGAGAGCTGCGCGCTCTCGAGCGACGTCTGCGCATCGCGAACGGTCTTCAGCGCGTCCGTCGGGTCGATCTCCGCGATAAGCGTGCCCGCCGCGACCTTCTCGCCGGGCGTAACGCCCACGTACGTGACCTGCCCCGAGACCTGCGGCGTGAGAGAGAGCGTCTGGTTGGCGGTGATCTGCCCCGAGCCCGTGACCGCGGAGACGATGGTGCCGCGCGCGACCGTGCCGAAGTAGTAGCGCGTCTCGCCCGCGGTCGAGGTCGCCGCGCCGTAGGCGTACCACGCGCCGCCGAGGACGACGATGGCGACGACTGCGGTCAAGACCTTGTGCTTCCCCGCATAGCCGCGAACGCGGGCGATCCCGGGGCCGAACGTCGAGCGGGCAGAGTGCCAGAGCTGGTAGAAGGTGGTTGCCATAGCAGTGATTAAGGCGTAGCGAAGATGCGAATAACGTCCGCACGGATCGCGCCGTCTGAAGCGGGCGCGCCGAGAACGAGCACGGTGTCGCCCGCGGCGAGCGCGGTCGTGCTCGCCTCGCCGGAGGCGCTCCGAACGGCGGTCGTGGTCGCGATCTCGACCGTCTCGGAGGAACCATCGCGCGTCAGGAGCGTGAAAGAGCCCTGCGCGACGCTCGTGACGGATCCGATCGCGCCATGGCCGTGAACGATGAAGACATGCGGGAGCCCCGCCGTGGATGAGCCGAAGGCGAAGAGCCGCGGCCCGCGCGCGCGGAGGGCCTCGCGTGAGCCGACCGCCACCCCGGCGTGGAAGATGAGAAGCGCGACGACGACCGCGCCGAGCGCGGCGAGCGCGATCTTGAGGCGGCGACGCGTCGGATCAGGCATGGGCGGGCAACGGGAGGAACGCCGCGCGCGCCTCGCCGGAGGCGCGCTTGACCGACCACGCGAAGAGCGCGACGAACCCGATGAGGAGAAGGATCGCGAAGGACGGCAGCGCCTCGACGAGGGAGAAGAGGAGGTCGCGCGAATACGCGAGCGCGAGCGCGCGGTCGGAGAACGCGAGCGTGAGGTACGCGCCGAAGCCCGACGCGTACCACTCGCGCGCGGCATACGCGAGCGCCTCCGCAAGCGCCGCGGCCGAGAGCGCGCCCGCGGCGGCGAACGCGGCAAGGCGCGCCCGCGCGCGGGCGCGGCGCGCGCGGGCGACTCGCGCCAAGACCGCGCCGAGGAGAGTGGCGGGCGGCTCGATCTGCGAGAGCAACGGTTCTGCCTGCATAGGGCTCGACATGCTAAGTATACGCGCCTACCCCGCCGGCGGGTGCAGCACGGCCCTGAGGGCGGCGAGCGCCCGGCGGTGGCGACTCTTCAGCGTGTTCGCGGACGTGCCCGTGACCTCGGCCATCTCGTCGAAGGTGAGCCCGTCGCCGTAGTGCAAGGCGAGCGCCTCGCGATACGGCAGCGGCAAGGTCGCGACCGCGCGCTCGACGGCCGCCGCGCCCTCGGCGCGCGCCGCGAGCTCGTCGGGCAAGGGCTCATCGCTCGCGATCTCGGGCGCCGCGGGCTCGCCCTCATCGCCCTCGAACGCAGAGAACGGCACGTGCCGCTTCTTGCGCAGATGGTCGATCGCGGTGTTGCGCACGATGCGCGCGAGCCAGGTCTTGAACGACGCTTCGGCGCGCGCGTAGCGCCCGAGCGCGCGCCACGCCTTAACGAACGCCTCCTGCACGACGTCTTCGGCCATCTCGCGCTCGCCCGTCAAGCGAAGCGCGAGCGTATACGCGCCCCGCAGGTGGCGCTCCGCGAGCGCCTCGAAGGCGGCCTCGTCGCCCGCGAGATATGCCGCAATGAGTTCTGCATCCTCTCGGGAGGACTCCATACGCTACTACCCTGCCCGAGAAGCAGCGCGCACGCAACCGCGCTCGGTGCGCGGCTGCGCGCGCCGACGTTACTTCAGCGAGCGCTTGCCGAAGACGAACCGCTGCGACGGGCTCATCGGCTTGTCCTTCCGGTGGATACAGCCCGCCCAGCAGCAGGGGCGGCGCATGCCCTCCTTCAATTCCGTGCGGACGCGGCGAACGTGCTCTGCGCGCGTCTCCGCCTTCTTGGGCGCGATGGTCCAGCAGATCCATTCGTTCCGCGCCAAGGGCGTGAGGCTCTCCCACGCCGCACGCGCCCGAGGATCGGCGGCGAGCATCGCCCGCATATCCGCCGGCAGCGCGTGCGCCACCCCGCCGAGAATCTTCGTTGCCATAGGTAAAGTATACACCCGAAAAACAGCGTACCACGAATAGAGTTCAACACCTTGGAATCGCTTTCAGCATTTCAGCGGGCGTTCTGCAGCCGATGCCCATGTGCGGCCGCTCCGTGTTGTACCAGTCAACGAAGAGCGGGATGTCCTTCGCGTCGTGCATCGAGAACCCCTCTTT
>JAGWWI010000019.1 GCA_018970465.1 Patescibacteria group bacterium | reverse complement strand
AAAGAGGGGTTCTCGATGCACGACGCGAAGGACATCCCGCTCTTCGTTGACTGGTACAACACGGAGCGGCCGCACATGGGCATCGGCTGCAGAACGCCCGCTGAAATGCTGAAAGCGATTCCAAGGTGTTGAACTCTATTCGGTGCTGGGGGAGGGGGTCGAACCCTCATGCCTTGCGGCGCCGCGCCCTAAACGCGGTGCGTCTGCCAGTTTCGCCACCCCAGCTATATATTGAAACGATACTACGCTTTGCTATAGTGGGGAATGAGCGCCCATAGCTCAGTCGGTAGAGCAACCGCCTCTTAAGCGGTGGGTCCCTGGTTCGAGCCCAGGTGGGCGCACTCGATCGCAAACAGCCCCTGCGAGCTGTTTGCATATACGAGTGCGGCGCGGAGCCATGTCCGAGGCTCTGCGAGGACGGCGAGCGGGGGCCGAGAGCACTTAGCGGATTGCGAAGACTTGGAGCAATGCGCTTAGTGACTCGTGGCCACGAGGCCGAGCGACGGCGAGCGGATTATGCGTGACCGCACTCCAACATTCCGCATATGATGTGCCGGGGGTGGGGGTCGAACCCACACGAGGATTTTTGGGCCCTCTCCGCGTTTTAAGCGCGGTGCGTCTGCCATTCCGCCACCCCGGCGTCTAATCGGGTATCAATGCTCCCGTATGCGCGGCAAGCGCGGCGATCTGCCGGTCGTGCCGAGCTAAATGCGCCGCTCCTGCCGCATCCTCCTGTCGATGATCCTGAAGCATTCCGGTAATCTTGTCGAGCTTCACATCTACAGCATCCACCTTCTCCGTGAGCTCGGCCACCTCGGTCGAGAGATCGCCAACCTTCTCGACGAGTCCGTCCACCGTCGTCTTGAGGTCGTCAGACTCGCGCTTCGTTGCGAATACCTCTTTGAGCTTGGTGACGTCCTCGTTGGTGATCATGGTGCGGCTATAGTACCATGGCGCTACGGCCCGGTGGCGAAGTGGTAACGCGACGGTCTGCAAAACCGTTATGCGCGGGTTCAATTCCCGCCCGGGCCTCCTAATTCCTCCAACCGTCGGCGATGCTTCTCGCCGAGGTCGATCTCGAAGTCGACGCGGGGCAGGGGGACGATGCGTGCGTGTGCCTTGAGGTGGTCGGAGAAGCTCTCCCGCTGCCGCGCGAGGAAGGCGAGCGCGGGCGCCTCCTCGCTCTCGGGGAAGACGGAGACGAAGACCGTCACCCGCTCGCCCTTGGCCGAGGGCAGCGCGCGCGTCACTGTGATGAGCGACTGGCCGCTCGCCGCAAGCGCGATGAAGCGCGCCGCCTCGTGCGCGACGAGCTCGCTCACGCGCTCGTTCTTCTTGCTACTCATGGACGCGGAAGGCGATGAGCATGTCCCCCGGCGCCGCGAGCGCGCGCGACTCGATCTCGATGCCGAAGTTGCCCTCGGTCCGCACCTCCTTCACGTCTGCGCGCTGCTGCTGGAGGTTCGTGACTTTGCCGCGCCCGAACTCCTCTTCGCCGCGGAGGATCCGGATGGTGTTGCCGAGCGCGAAGGCGCCCGCGGCGAGCGCGGCGCCGAGGGTCTGGGTGTGCCCGGAGCGCGAGAAGGTGGCGACCACCTTCGCGCGGCCGAGCTCCTCCTCGCGCGCCACGTGCGGTGCGCGCGCGGCGAGGAGCTCCGCAACGCGCTCGGTGAGCTTGTAGATCACCGAGAAGGATTCGATCGCGACCGAGTCGCGGAGCGCGAGGTCGCGGGCGACGGGCTCGACGCCCACGTTGAAGGCGATGATGAGCGCGCCCGCAGCAGTCGCGCGCTTGACGTCGCCCTCGGCGACGGCGCCGACGCCCTCGGCGATGATCGAGAGCTGCGCGTGCTCGTGCGAGACCGCTGCGAGTTCGTGGCGGATCGCGTCGAGGGAGCCGGCGACATCGGCCTTCACGATCAGGGGGAGCGTCGCGACACCCTCTTCTGTGGCCGTTCGCGCGGAGGTCTGCGCGGCGGCCCCGAGCGCCGCCGCGGCCTCCGCCTCCTTCTTGTTCGCGACGACCGCGAAGAGGCTCCCGGCGGGAGGCAGAGCGCTCCAGCCGGACACCTTCGCGGGCTCTGCGGGGCCTGCCGCCTCGACGCGCACACCGCGGAAGTCTTCGATGAAGCGCACGGGAGCGTACGCGCCGCCCGCGACGACGAACGTGCCGGTCGCGAGCGTGCCGTCCTTCACGACGAGCGTCGCCGACGCGCCGCGCTTCGGGTCCTGCGCGGCCTCGAGCACGTAGCCCTCGGCGGGAGCGTCCGGATCACCGGTGAGTTCCGCCAAGTCGGCCGCGAGGAGGACGAGGTCGAGGAGCTCGGGGACGCCCTCGCCCGTTTTCGAGGAGATCGGCGCGTAGGGGACGTCGCCTCCGAGCCCTTCGAGATAGATGCCGTGCTCGAGCATCGAGCTCTTGGCGCGCTCGATGTCGGCGTTATTCTTGTCGATCTTGGTGATCGCGACCACGTAGGGGATCTGGCTCTCGGTGATCGCCGCCAAGGCTTCAAGGGTCTGGGGCATCACGCCCTCGTCCGCGGCCACGACGAGGATCGCGATATCGGCCGCGGCCGCGCCGCGTTCGCGCAGGGCCTTGAACGCCGCGTGCCCGGGCGTATCGAGGAAGGTGATGCGCCGGCCGCCGTGCTCCGCGATGTAGGCCGCGACGTGCTGCGTGATCCCGCCTGCCTCGCCCGCGACGACGTTCGCCTTGCGGATGTAGTCGAGCAGGGAGGACTTGCCGTGGTCCACATGCCCCATCACCGCAATCACCGGAGGTCTCGCCGCGCGCGCCATAGTGAGTCTATTTCATCACAAAAAGCCGCTTATCGCAATAAGCGAAAAAAGCGGAGCACCCGCTCCGCTCGCTGCGAACGCTGCTTACTGCGGCAGCGCGTGGCCCGCGAGGCTGTGCTTCTTAACCTCGGTGATCTTGTTCTTCTCGTCGACGAAGACGACGACCGGGTCGAGGCCGTCCATCTCATGCGGCTCGACCAGGACCTCGGCGAGGATGATCACCAGGTCACCCGGCTTGAAGTGGTGGGCGGGCGAACCGTTCAAGCAGATCATCCCGCTCCCGCGCTCGCCGGCCATCGCGTAGGTGCGCCAGAAGGTGCCGTTCGCAATGCTCGTGATGTTCAGATACTGATACGGGCGGATGCCGGCCGCGTCGAGGAGGTCTTCGTCGATCGTGATCGAGCCGACGTAGTTCAACTCGGCTTGGGTCACCGTCGCGCGGTGGATCTTGGCTTTGCAGGCGTGAATCAACATCGCTCCAGTTTACCAGCCGCCGCAAGGCCGCCGCAAGGCTGGCGCCCCCGCGCTATCGAGCGTATAGTGCGCGGCGGACGCCTTTCCGGACGGAGAGGCTTCGTTGTTTTCACCAGCACCCAGAAGGAGGGGGCATGAGCACGACACTCGTACGACCAAGCGACGATCCAGTATTCCAAATGCTCGATCCGAGCTCAAAGCCTGGCGCACTTTTCAAAGTTCACATGCTCTCAAGCCGGTTGAACCCGCTCGGGCACAGAGGCGTGAAGGTGGCTGCGCTTACCCTCAAGTCACCACTGCCGCATATCAAGGCGATAGCTGGCATCGGAATGCTGCAGCAAGATTACGAAAAAGGTTGCTACGCCGGTAAACACACCATCGTGGTGGACTCCTCCGGCAACACAGCACACGCGGTCGCACTGCTTGCGCCCGCGTTCGGCTTCACGCATGTCAAGCTTGTGATGAGTCCGGACGTCCCGGACAAGAAGCGTATGCGACTCGAAGAGCTCTCCTGGGTCCAGGTTGTCGTTGTCCCTTCTGCCGAGGTGGCTGAGCGCGCACGCGCCGATGGCGCACGGCCCGGATGCTATCACCTCAACCAATACGGGCACTTGGGGAATCCCGAGTGGCACTACCGGTATACGGGCCCCGAGATCGTCCGGGCCATCGGCAAGAAGCCAGGAATCGTATTCGTCGCGATGGGGTCAGGTGGAACTGCTATGGGCCTCGGCCGGTACTTCGGCGAACACCATCCCGGTACAATCGTCGTCGGCGTCCGGCCGGCGCTTGGCGACAAGGTCCCCGGCGCGCGAGATCGGGACCGGATGGAGGAGGTGGTCACGCTCCCGTGGCGTGACTACATCCCCCCCGAGAACGTGATCGACATCCCGAGCGACGCGGCCTACAAAAGCATGCGCAAGCTTGCTGCGGAGGTCTTGCCTGCGCCGGGGCCGACCTCGGGCCTCACCCATGCTGGGTTCGGGGAATACATGATGCGGCACAAACACAGATGGCCGAAGGGATTCGTCGCGGCGTTCATCTGCCCGGATGACGCCGAACTGTACACCGAGTAACCATCGACCGGCCTGCGTTCGCGCGGGCCGGTTCTCCATATCTGCTATGCTTACCGCATGAATTCCACGGGCCGCTTCGGCCTCTACCTGCGTTCGATCGTCTTCGGCGTGGTCGACTCCCTCGTCTCGACGGTCGGGCTCCTCGCGGGGCTCGATGTCGCGGGCGCCTCCCACGCCGTGCTCGCCTTCACGGGCGGGATCTACGCGGTCGTCGAGGCGTTCTCGATGGCGGTAGGGAACTTCCTCTCTGAAGAGTCGGTTGAGGAGTATGCCAAGCGGGGCGACGTCTCCGAACGTGCACCCATCCTCGCAGGCATCGTCATGTTCGCTGCGTTCATGGTGGCCGCGCTCATCCCGCTCGCCCCGTACCTCTTGCTCGGCGACCCGGCTGCGCTCGCGACCTCAGTCATCCTCTCAGTCATTGCGCTCTTCGTCGTCGGGGCTCTGAGTGCGCGGATCGCGAAGGTGCCCGCGCTCTCGCGCGGCCTCCGGATGGCCGTCCTCGGCGGCTCGGCCATCCTGATCGGCGTTATTGTGGGCTACTTCTTCCCAACAGCGGGGTAGCTCGCTCACCGGCAGCGAAATTTGGCAGCGCTCCGGGCCGCTTGGCCAAGTCTTACTGCCAAATTTCGCTGCCGGTTCGTTCGCTTATGCGAACAACCACGCGAGGAATACGAGCGACAGGATAACGCGATAGACCCCGAAGGCGGTGAAGGAGTGCGAGCGGATATAGGCGAGGAACCAGCGTACGATCGCGAGCGCGACCGCGAACGCCGCGAGCGTGCCGACCGCGAGAGCCAGCCACTCGTGCATGGTGTAGGCGAAGGCGTGATCCTTGTAGAGCGAGAGGCCCGTGGCGGCGACCATGGTCGGCACCGCAAGGAGGAAGGAGAACTCGACGATCGTTGCGCGCGAGATGCCCAAGGCGAGGCCGCCCACGATCGTTGCGCCCGAGCGCGAGACGCCGGGGATGATCGCGACCGCCTGCGCGAAGCCGACGAGGATCGCCTGCGTCCAGGAGAGGTCGCGCGGCGCGACTTCGGGCGCGGCGTCCTCCGCGCGGCCCAGGACCTTCTCGAACCAGATCAGGAGGAGGCCGCCGAAGAAGAGCGCGAGGAGCGTGACGACTTCGTTGCCCTCGAGGACGCTCTTGAAGAAGGGGTAGACAAACAGCCCGATGAGCCCCGTCGGGATGAAGGCTGCCGCAAGCTTGAACAAGAGCTGCCAGTCGAAAAAGGTTTTGAAATAGAGCACGACGACGGCCGCGATCGCGCCCAACTGGATCGCGATCTCGAAGACCTTCGTGAAGTCGCTTACGGAGACGCCGAGGAGCGAAGCGGCGAGGATCAGGTGCCCGGTCGAGGAGACGGGGAGGAATTCGGTCGCGCCTTCGACGAGCCCGAGGATGAGGGATTGGAAGAGGGTCATGCGGGGTTAGGGATAGTCGCGGAGCATAGTGCCGCGGACGGTGCGGACGGCCAAGTAGAGCGCCGAGAGCGAGAGGAGCGCGAGCCCGAGCGCGAATATGAAGGAGCCGTTCCGGGCCGCAAGCCCTGCCGCGTAGTCGCCGACCGTTTCGAGGCCGAAGAGGATCGTGGTGAGGAGCGCGAGCAGGGCGTCGACCCAGTGGATCCACGGCTGCGCAGGGTTCGTGATCCCGGCTGCGACCGCGAGGACGACCGCGAGCCCGATCGCGAGCGGGCCCGAGAGGAGCCCTGCGCCCATGAACTCGCTCACGACAAGCACGATGGCCGACACGATGAAGAGCGCGCGCACCGCGTCGCCGTGGTAGTGCGGGGTCTCGTGCGCGGGAGGCATGCCCCTAGTATATACCTTCGCTAGAGGAGCACGGTCGCTTCGCCCCGAGATATCTCGGCGATGCCTCCGTGCGGGAGCTCGTAGTGGTAGCGCTCGCCGCTCTCGTCTACGACGTGCGCCTCGCCGGCTGTGAGCGGGGAGACGAAGGGTTCGTGGCCTGCGAGCACTTCGAAGACACCATCTGCGCCCGGGAGCGTGACGGAGAGCGCTTCGCCGTCGAAGAGGTTTTCTCCCACTCGGGCGATGGTTACGTGAAAGGTCCTAGCCATTGACCTGATCGATCGTGCCCTTCATGTAGAACGCCTGCTCGGGCTTGTCGTCGTGCTTACCCTCGACGATCTCCTTGAAGCCGCGCACGGTCTCCGCGCGCGAGACGTACTGCCCCGGGTGGCCGGTGAAGGGCTCGCCGACGAAGAACGGCTGGGAGAGGAAGCGCTGGAGCTTGCGCGCCCGCTCGACCGAGCGGCGGTCGTCCTCCGAGAGCTCGTCCATGCCGAGGATCGCGATGATGTCCTGGAGGTCCTTGTAGCGCTGGAGGACGCGCTTCACCTCGTTCGCGACCTGGTAGTGCTCTTCGCCGACGACCTCGGGCGCGAGGGCCGCCGAGGACGACTCCAAGGGGTCGATCGCCGGATAGATCGCGAGCGAAGCTAGCGCGCGCGAGAGGACGACGGTGCCGTCGAGGTGGGCGAAGGTCGTCGCCGGCGCCGGGTCGGTCAGGTCGTCTGCCGGGACATACACCGCCTGCACCGAGGTGATCGAGCCCTTGGTGGTCGACGTGATGCGCTCCTGGAGCTTGCCCATCTCCTCGGCAAGCGTAGGCTGGTAGCCTACCGCCGAGGGGACGCGGCCGAGGAGAGAGGAGACCTCCGAGCCGGCCTGGATGAAGCGGAATACGTTGTCCATGAAGAACAAGACGTCCTTCCCGCCCTCGTCGCGGAAGTATTCGGCCTGCGTGAGGCCGGTCAAGGCGACACGCGCGCGGGCGCCCGGCACCTCGTTCATCTGGCCGAATACGAGCGCGGTCTTCGCCAAGACGCCGGAGTCGGCCATCTCGTGATAGAGGTCGTTGCCCTCGCGCACGCGCTCGCCGACGCCAGCGAAGACAGAGTAACCGCCGTGCTCGGTCGCGACATTGCGAATCAATTCCTGAATGAGCACGGTCTTGCCGACGCCTGCGCCGCCGAAGAGGCCGACCTTGCCGCCCTTCAAGAAGGGGATCATGAGGTCGATCGCCTTGATGCCGGTCTCGAAGACCTCGGCCTTGGTCGTCTGCTCGTCGAACGTGGGCGGCGCGCGGTGGATCGGGAGGCGCGCGACGCTCGCCGGGAGCGCCTCTTTGCCATCGACCGTCTCGCCGAGGACGTTGAAGAGGCGGCCGAGCGCCGCTTCGCCCACGGGTATAGAGATCGGCGCGCCGGTCGCGGTGACAGCGGCGCCGCGCGCGAGGCCCGCCGTCTCGTTCATCGCGATCGCGCGCACGCGGTCGAGGCCGATGTGGCTCGCCACCTCGAGCGTGATCTTGCCGTGGCCCTCGCCCGGCTCGACGACGAGCGCGTCGCCGATAGCCGGCCGCCTCTCCGGAAAGTGCACGTCCACGACCGGCCCGATGATCTCTGTGATAGTCCCATTCATAGCGTTACAGTATCAAACTGATAATCAGGCGGCGAGCGCCTCGCGGCCGCCGACGATCTCGGAGACCTCGCGCGTGATAGCCGCCTGGCGGAGCTTGTTCGCGAGGCGGGTGAGGGCGTGGGCGACCTCTTTCGACTTGTCGGAGGCGCTCTTCATCGCGACCATCCGTGCACTGTGCTCCGAGGCCTTCGCCTCCAAGAGCATGTGATAGAGCGACACGGCGACGAGGCGGGGGAGGAGCGAGGAGAGGACATCTGCGTCCGCGGGCTCGATCGTATACGCCGGCCCGTTGCCCATGTGGGAGGTCGGACCTCCCACATGGCTCTGCGCGCCTTTCTCGGGCACGATGTCCTCGACGAGCTCACGGACGTGCTCGACCGAGAGGGGCAGCAGGGTGCGCACCGTCGGCCGCTGCTCGAACGTCGACTTGAAGTTGCTGTAGGCGACGAGGACCTGGTCGACGTCGCCCGCGACGAAGCGCGCGGCGAGATCTGCAGCGAGCTCCTCCATCACCGAGCGCTCGACCTCGTCCTTCTTGTTCTCGGCGTAGAAGGGGACGGCGTAGCCGCGGCGCGCGAAGAAGTCGTTGCCCTTCTTGCCGTAGGCGTAGACGGTCACGGCGCTCTGCGGATACGCGGCGAGCGCTTCGCTCGCGGCCTTAATGACGCCTGAATTCAGCGCGCCCGCGAGGCCCTTATCACTCGTGATCACGAGGAGCGCGATTTTCCCTGCAGAAGTCGGACTTCTGCCATCCTGCAGAAGTCGGACTTCTGCAGTCGTGGTTCGCAGGAGCGGGTGCCGCGAGAGGTCGCTCGAGGCGGCGAGGCGCGCGAGGATGCCGAGGGCCGCGCGCGCATACGCGCGGCCGGCAAGCGCAGACCCGACCGTCCGCCGCATCTTCGCCGCCGAGACGGCCTCCATCGCGCGCGTCACCTTGTGCGTGCGGTTCGTCGCGCCGATCTTCGCTTTGATATCCTTGAGCGCCATTTAGTGTGCAGTTCGCGCGACGAAGCCGTCGAGCTTCTCGCGCAAGGAGCGCTCGCTCTCCTCCTTGATCTCCCTCGACCGGCGGATCGCCTCGAGGACGCCGCCCGCCTCGCGGATGAGGTAGTCCTTGAGCTTACCCTCCGCGGCCGCGGTCTCTCTCGGCGCGAACGAGTCGAAGTAGCCCTGGCCCGCGGCGAAGAGGATCGCCGCCTCGAGCTCGAAGGGGTAGGGCTCGCCTTGCTTCTGCTTCAAG
Source organism: Patescibacteria group bacterium (assembly GCA_018970465.1). Taxonomy (GTDB): domain Bacteria; phylum Patescibacteriota; class Minisyncoccia; order Phycocordibacterales; family Phycocordibacteraceae; genus C7867-001. The sequence continues at coordinate 6,166 of JAGWWI010000019.1, read as the reverse complement.
ACTTCCGTCATGCGCTGGCCGCTCTCTATCCGCTTCTTGGTCTCGACGTCGAGGTCCGAGGAGAAGGCCATGAAGGCCTCGAGCTCGCGGAACTGCGCGAGCTCGAGCTTCAAAGAGCCCGAGACTTTCTTCATCGCCTTCGTCTGCGCCGAGGAGCCCACGCGCGAGACCGAGATACCGACGTTCACCGCCGGCCGCTGGCCCTTGTTGAAGAGGTCGGCCTCGAGGTAGATCTGGCCGTCGGTGATCGAGATCACGTTCGTCGGGATGTAGGCCGAGACGTCGCCCTCCTGCGTCTCGATGATCGGGAGCGCGGTCAGGGAGCCGCCGCCCTTCTCCTTCGACAATTTCGCGGCGCGCTCGAGGAGGCGCGAGTGGAGGTAGAAGATATCGCCCGGGTACGCCTCGCGGCCCGGCGGGCGCCGGAGGAGGAGGGACATCTGGCGATACGCGACCGCCTGCTTCGAGAGGTCGTCGTAGACGACCAAGGCGTCCTTGCCGGCCTCCATGAAATATTCGCCGATCGTAGCGCCCGCAAACGGCGCGAGGAATTGGAGCGCGGCAGGGGAGGATGCCGGCGCGGTGACGACGATCGTGTACTCCATCGCGCCCTTCTCCTCGAGGAGCGCGACGAGCTTCGCGGTCTTCGACTCCTTCTGGCCGATCGCGACGTAGATGCAGGTCGGGCGGCTCTCCTTCGGCTCGTGCTTCTGCGCGAGGATGGCGTCGATCGCGACCGCGGTCTTGCCGGTGCCGCGATCGCCGATGATGAGCTCGCGCTGGCCGCGGCCGATCGGGATCATCGCGTCGACCGCCTTCACGCCGGTGTGGAGCGGGGTGTTGACCGCCGAACGGTCGATCACGCCGTAGGCTTCGCGCTCAATAGGTCGGACTTCTAAGGCGTCGCCTCCAGAGATTGGCCCTTTGCCGTCGACTGGCTCGCCGAGCGCGTTCACCACCCGGCCGACCATCGCCTCGCCGACGGGGATCGAGAGGAGCTTACCCGTGCGGCGCACGAGCATGCCCTCGTAGACCTTCGCCGCCTCGCCGAGGACGACGGCGCGGACGCCGCCTTCCTCGAGATTCAAGACGAGCCCGTAGATAGGCGCCGGATCCCGCAAGGCCTCCGCAAGCGAGCGGTCGAAGGTCGGGTCGAAGAGCACCATCTCGGCCATGGCCGCGCCCTCGAGCCCGTCGATCTCCGCGATGCCGTCGCCCGCGGCGCGCACGGTGCCCACCTCCGCTGCCTCGCCCGCAGGCCGCCAGGCGGCGATCTCGGCCTCGATCTTCTTAATAATAGAGTCCATATCAGTTCGTGACCTTCCTATAAATATCGATCAATGCGCCCTTGCCCGTGCGGTCCGTGAGGCGGCCGCCTTCGATCTCGCGCCACCCGGAAATCAGGGCCGGGTTCTCGGCCGCCGTCTCGCGCCGCGGCGCTCGCGCCCGTTCTCGCGCGCCGCTCGTCCTGAGCTCCGCGAGGACGGCCGGCAGGAGTTTCAGCCGGCCGGTGCGCCTCAAGTGCGCGATGAACTGATCGTAATCGCGAATCGTCATACGGCCTTCTCGCGCATCACTTTCTCCGCTGCGAGGATCGCGAGCCGCGCGACTTCGCGCTCGCTCTCGCGCAAGGCCTTCGCCTTCTCCTCCTCGGCGCGGAGCGCCGCGTCCTTTGCGAGGGCCTCTGCGCGTGCGCGGGCGCTCTCGACGATCTCGGTCGACTGCGCGGAGGCGGCCTGCCGCGCGCGCGCGACGATCCCCTCGGCCTCAGTGTCAGCCTGCGCGACCCGCTCGGCCGCTGCCGAATCGGCGCCCGCAAGCTTCTCTGCCGCGCGGCGCGCGTCCTCGACGCCTTGGGCGACGACCGTGCGCCGCTTCTCGAGCATCCGCATCACCGGCGCGTAGAGGAAGCACCAGAGCGCGAAGAGGACGATGCCGAAGTTCACCGCCTGGGCGATGAGGAGCTTCCAGTCGATCCCGAAGGCGGCGAAGAGCTGATTCATGCGGCGCGCCTCCCTGGGATTAGACGAACTTGATGATGAACGCGACGACGAGCGCCAGGATGCCCAAGGCCTCGGTGAAGACGATCGCGAGGATCATGTTCGAGACGACCTGGCCGGCGGCCTCCGGATTCCGCCCGATCGCGCCCATCGCGCCCTTGCCGATAAGGCCGATGCCGATCCCCGGGCCGATCACGCCCAACCCCGCGGCGATAGCCATCGCGAGATCCTTTGCTGCGTTGATATCCATATAAATGAAAAATCGCCTAACGAATAAAGGTATGCGCCCATCATACCGGCCCGAGCCGCCCGAGACAAATCAGTGCGCCCCGTGCGGCTCCATGATCGCGAGCTTGATGAAGAAGAGCGTCAGCATCGCGAAGACGAGAGCCTGGATGAGCCCGATGAACATCTCGAAGCCCATGAGGGGAGCGGGGAGGACATAGGGGAGGAAGAACCCGGCGACAAGGACCATCACCTCGCCCGCGAAGATATTGCCGAAGAGCCGGAAGGAGAAGGACACGAGGCGGCCGAGATTCGAGAGGAGCTCGATCACGCCCACCGCGAAGCCGACCGGGCCGCCGCGGAGATTCACATAGCGCGACAGGTGGCGGAAGAGGCCGAGCGTCGCGATGCCCGTCACCTCGATCACGAAGAACGAGATCGCCGCCAAGGCGAGGGTGAAGTTCAAGTCCGCCGCCGGCGCGCGCAGGAGGGGCGTGAGCCCGGTTGCGCTCGCGAAGCCGATCGACTCGCCCACCCCGGGGACGAACTCGAGCACGTTCGCGGTCGCGACGAAGAGGAAGATCGTCGCCACGAGCGGGAAGAACCGCCGCGCCGCCTCCTCCGTCCCGAGGACCTCGGCCATATAGTCGAGCGCGAACTCGAACGCGGCCTCGATACCGGCCTGGAGCTTGCCTGGGACGAGCGCGAGCCGGCGGCGCAGGAGGAGGGCGAACCCGATGAGGAGGATCATGACGAGCCAGGTCATGAGGAGCGAGTTGGTGATAGGGAAGCCCCAGAGGGAGAAGAGCGGCGTCGCCTTCAAGACGACCGAGATGCCGGAGTTCATGCGGGCATTCTAGCAGGGCCCCGGGCGGCCTCAAAATAGCGTTATTACGATACTTGACAGCAGAAAGTCAATATGCTATCCTCGGCCATAACGAGATACAGGGCGTATTTGCTCGATATCTCGATAACCCAATTCAATGCCAGCTATAGCAGCCCTTATGGGCGTTTTTCTTTTGGCAGGCGCTGCCGGTCTCCCGGCCGACGCCGCTGCGCCCGAGGCGCCCGTCCCCTTACCGAGCTACACGCTCACGATGACCGGCTACAACGCCGTGCCGGCCCAGACTGACGACACGCCCTTCGAGACGGCTTCGGGCGCCTACACGAATCCGGAGGTCGTCGCCGCGCGCTCGCAGGACCTCGGGAAGGAGCTCCCCTTCGGCACGATCATCCAGATCGAGGGGCCCGCGAGCGACAATAACGGCGGCTGCAACTACGACACTGTCGGGCAGGATATCGGCTATCGCGTCATCGCCGACACGATGAATGCCCGCCTCCATAATCGCATCGACGTCCTCTTCTCGATCCACGACCGCTACATCCTCCCCGGGGGCGGCACCATGAACGCGGCGTCCCTCCTTGGCGCGTGCCCAGGCACCGTCGTGAAGGTCGTCGGCTTCGTGGATATCAAGAACCCCGCGAATTTGCCGAAGACGCAGGCCGACCTCGCGGCACTCGTCCACGGCACCGCGAACCTTGCGGTCAAGTAACCTATACTGGGCGCATGAAGCGCCTCACAGAGAAAGCCTCGGGGCTCGCACCCGAGGCTTTTTCAGTTCTCGCAAAGCTTACGACGCCGATCGCGATACAAGACTTCCTCGACGCTCTGCCGATGAACTGGGAGAAAGGGGGCGAGACGCACCGCTCGCCCGCAGCGGCCTTGCAAGCGGAGAAGGCGCACTGTATAGAGGGCGCCTTGATCGCCGCCGCGGCGCTCTGGATCCACGGCGAAGCGCCTCTGGTGATGGACCTGTGGGCCGACGAGGATCGCGACGGCGAGGATCACGTCGTCGCGCTCTACCGCCGCGGCGGCTATTGGGGCGCGATCTCGAAGACGAACCATGCGTCGATCCGCTTCCGCGACCCAGTCTATCGCACGCTCCGCGAGCTCGCGCTCTCGTACTTCCATGAGTGGTTCGTCAATACGACCGGCGAGAAGACCTTGGTCGCCTATAGCCGCCCCCTCGACCTCTCGCGGCTCGGCGCCGGCTGGGTCGCGAGCGCGGAGCCCGTGTGGTGGCTCGACGATCGGCTGAACGCGCTCACGCACTACAGCCTCGTGCCGAAGGGCGCGCGCCGTCACATCCGCACAGCCGACGCGATGGAGCTCAAGGCCGGGCGCCTCGTCGAATGGGAGCAGTCCGACCCGCGGACGTGAGGCGCGAGCGCTTCGCGGCCCCGCCCGACTTGGCAGCCGTTCGGGCAGGCTTCTGCGCGCGCTTCTTGGGTGCAGCCTTCTTCGCGCTCTTCTTCGCCGTCGCTGCGAGGCTCTTGGGCGCGCGCTCGCCGAAGTAGCAGGCTTCGATATTGTTGCCCCACGGGTCGAGGACGAACGCGGCATAATAGTCGGGCCCGTAGTCGAGGCGGAAGCCGGGCGCGCCGTTATCCTTCCCGCCTGCGGCGATTGCCGCCTGGTGGAACTTCGCGACCGCCGCCTTACTCTTCGCCAAGAAGGCGATGTGGGCCGGCGCGAAGTTCTTCGCAGGGACGGAGATCCAGAAGCTCGTGTGTCCGCCCTCGAGGAACCCGCTTGTCTGCCACTCGGGGTAGTCGCGCTGCAGCTTGTACCCGACCGGCTTCAAAGCTGCCGTGTAGAACGCTTTGGCTTTCTTATAATCCCGCACCGGTATCCCGACGTGTTCGATCATATAAGCGAAGTGTAGCATTGCAGCATACGAATAACCCCCTGCCGCAATCGGACAGGGGGTTCGCCTGCGAACAAGCGTCAGGCAGCCATCGCGACACCTGCGAGGAGCATCCTTCGCTGCTGACGTCGGCCTCCAGGCAGGGCGACCAGTATTGGCCGGAAGTGATCTCGCAGGCGGCGATATCGGAGGTCATTGTTGTCCTTGGTGCACCAGACCGAGAACAAGGTGTCTTCGAAGCGTTTCCACAGCAAGTTTGGATCCGCGGGCAGGCGACTCTTGGGTGTGGTATCGAAGAATCGTTCCTGCTCCGGTCCCCAGATCCAATCCTCATCCACCACGGGGCGAATTCGGTCGAAGCGGAGCGTGAATCCGTCACGCTTGATTTGGGCGAAGCGGTGCCCGCTCGCGTCGAACGACTCGAACAATTCTCGAGCCGCGAGTTGGGCGGCGCTGCTCTTCCAGTCTCCGCGCCGCTCGAACACGAAGACCGTAGCCGCGACTGCCTCCCTCCAGGTCACGACATTGTGCTGGTACTGCCAGACGATACGCTCTTTGTCCTTGCCGATCGGCGCCGGATGCGGGAGACGCCTCTTTCGGACTTGTTGCGGGGCCGGTATGTACGCATTCTTCCCCGGTATGCGCCGATTTTTGCACGAATGGCGCGCGGCGACGGATTTCTGGCGTGCCTCTTGGAATGCGCGTTCCAAGAATGTCTTATTGACGCGGTCAATGGCGTACGCCGCTTTCGTGCCGAAGCAACGCAACAGATACGAGTTCTCTTCCTGCGACCGTATTCGCGTAGCTTCGAACTCGACTATGTCCACGCTGCCGTCCGCGTTATAGCGGGCGTAGCGCCACGTGATCTTTGCGTGGCCGGTCTCGTCGAGCGAGCGGCGGAAATCGGCGTCGAAGCCGGCGAGGCGCATCTTGCGTCGCAACGCGCGCGAGATGGCGGTGTCAAGTTGCTTGCGAGTCAGTTCTTCGCGCCCTTCGCAGAGAACATTCTCTCCACACAGGGCATATGGGCCACTCATCAGAGCCTCCTTTCTCCCGGGGGTTTCTTCCGAGGCTCCTTATAACACGGATCAAACGCGGTCGCCCGAGATTGAATTACCACCCCAATTGCACAGTTAGCGCGCGTGCCAAAACACCTCCTTTGGTGTACGGAATCCGAGCCGCTTCCGCGGCCGGTCGTTGAGTCTCCGGACGACGGCCGCAAGCTCTCCGGGC
>JAGWWI010000037.1 GCA_018970465.1 Patescibacteria group bacterium | reverse complement strand
GCCGAAGGCCCACGAGACGGTGGCGTGCGTATCGGCCGCGCCGCCCGCGGCAGCGACTGCCGCCTCGAAGGCGACCGGCGTGTGCAGCGTCGCCTGGCGGTCGCCGCCGATGTCGAGCGTGAGCGCCGCGGGCGGCGCATGCGTGCTGCTTGAGCCGCGCGCGGCTGGAGCCGGGTCCTGCGCTGCCGTCGAAGACGCGCCACTCGTGCTCGGGCTCGAATCCGCCGCCGCGTCCGCGCTCGCATCGCCGACGGTGATGAAGGGATCGATCTCAGCATAGGTCGAGGGCCCGATCCCGCTCACGTTCTGGATGTCCGCGATCGCCGCGAAGGGGCCGTGCTGCGTCCGGTAGTCGACGATCGCCGCCGCTTTGGTCGGCCCGATGCCCGGCAGGCCGTCGAGCGCCGTCGCGTCGGCCGTATTGATATTGACGAGCGCCGCCTCGGCGAGAGCAGGCAGGAGTGCCGCCGCAAGCAGGCAGCCGACGAGAAGCGAGCGAGCGATGGGCATGGTAGTGGCGTTACCCGTTCCCGTGCAGGATCCGCCGGAGATCCTCCTCGGCGACTTCGTAGGGCGGGCGGGGAATAGGCGGCGGAGGCGCTTCGGGCAGGGGTGGGGACGGGGGCAGAGGCGGCGAAGCGGGCTTCGCGAGCGCGCCCGCCAACGCGCCCTTCAACGAATCCCGGCGCTCCCCGTCCGCGCGCTCCTTCTCGCCGCCCGCTTTCGCGGTCATGCGACGGAGGATGTCCTTCAGCTCCTCAGCGCTCTTCCCTCCCGCGGGCGGCGCTTCGCGCCGCCCGCTCTCCGGCCGGCGCGCTCCGGAGGCGTTCCCTGGCTGCCGCGGAGATTGCGGCGAACGAGCGCCCGCCGCGCTCTCACGCGGGCGCTCGGCGCCGGGCGCGAGCTCCTCGGGCCGCGGCGCGAGCGCGCGCTCGGGCGCCGGTTCTCGGCGCTCGCGCTCGGGCGGCGCGCTCCGGAGGCTGCCGGAGCGCGCGGCGTTCCTCGCCGCTGCCGCGCTCCGAGGCGGGGCGGCGGAGGCCTCTTTGTGCGCCTGGATAAGCGCCTCGCGCGCGGCGTTCAATTCGTCGAAGAGCGCCTTCTCTATCGGGCCGCGCTCATTGCCGTAGGTCATGCGAGACGACTCGACGACCGCGGCGCGATGGGACACGGGCGGCGGTTCGATCGAGGGCAACGTCACCGCCGAGAAGGGCGGCGAGCCGATGCCGTCGATCATCAGGGTGAGGTAGATTTGCGCGAATCCGAGGTTCACCAAGTCCTCCTTCGTAAAGGTCGGGAAGAAGATGGTCTCTAAGGTCTCCGCGTCGAAGGGCCCGACGCGGAAGGTGATCGTCGTGCCCACGTTGCCGAAGACCGCCGCGCGCACCTCCTCCTCCATCTGCTCGACGTACTGGTGCGCGATGATCAGGTTCAAATTGTACTTGCGCGCCTCAGAGAGGATCTCGGCGAACGTCTCGTTCGCGAAGTTCTGGAACTCGTCGACATAGAAGTAGCACTTCGCGCTCCGTTTCAAGTCGGCCTCCGCGAGCTCGGCGCGGCTCATCGCGGCGAGGAAGATGCGCGTCGTGAGCATCGACCCCAAGAGGCGCATGTTCGTGTCGCCCACGAGCCCCTTCGAGAGGTTGATGAGGAGAATCTTGCGCTCGTCCATCATCTGCCGGATGTCGAAGGAGGACTTCGGCTGGCCGATGATATTGCGGATCAAGGGGTTCCCCGTGAACTGGCCGATCTTGTTCTGGATCGCGGGCGTCGCCTCCTGCGTGTACTTATCGCCGAAATTGGCGAATTCGTCCTCCCAGAAGCTTTTAACGACCGGATCCTTCACGTTCTCGACGACTTTCTTCCGATAGAGCTTGTCGGTGTACATGCGATTGACGCCGAGCAGCGTCGCGTCCGGATACTCGAGAAGCGCGAGCAGGGTGTTCGTGAGGATGTACTCCATGCGCGCGCTCCAGGCGTCGACCCAGATCTTCTTGAAGGTCGCCATGAGCCCCGAGACCACGAGGTGCCGCCGATCGTAGCCGACATCCTCCATCACGTTGAACGCGATCGGCCGATCGAGGTCGAAGGGGGCGAAGTAGACGACGTCTTTGATGCGCTCCTCGGGGATGTAGTCGAGGAGCTTGTCGACCGCCGAGCCGTGCGGGTCGATGAACGCGAGGCCTTCGCCGTTCCGGATATCCTGGATCGCCATGTTCTCGAGCAAGGTCGACTTGCCCATGCCCGTCTTGCCGATGACGTACATGTGGCGCCCGCGATCCTTGGCCTTGATCCCGAAGGGCGTCTTCTTGCCCCGCGCATCGGTCGCGGCGAAGTAGGTGATCCGCTCGGGGTTGTCCATGCCACGAGTATACCAAACCCCCAAGTTTTGAGTCTTACACCGACTTTGTGGGATGTATCTGTTAGCGAGGCTCGACGCGGATGTAGTCCAATGCGTTGCCCCGAGCGAGGTACGTGAGTTTCAATGTGGAGGTTGAAAGTTCGTCGACACTGTAATCGAGCGGCCCCAGGGTGGCGTCATTGGTTTCCAGATATACCATGCCTGCTATCGGCGGATATTCCTTTGCGGTAGAGGCACTTACAGAAGCCGAGGTATACAGGTGCCACGTACTCGTAGATACGTCCGTGAGATCCGGTCCTTCATAGCTGGTCTCCGTGGTCGAACCTTGTGCATCAAAATATAGCGTATGTCTGTCGGGTCATCGGTGGCCTGCCAACTGCCCGCCAGAAGTGTAGCGACCTGCTTAACCTGTGCGTTGGATATATCGGGTGGCAAAATTACTGCGTCTTGTGCATTTGGCTCTGCGGATGTGGCGGATGGATTCCAGGAGATCGCATGCTGCCACGCGTAATAGGCGCCTCCGACAACGCATAGCGCCAATAATAAAGCCGCAACCGCGTGCATTCCGGAATGAGTTAGGACACTCGCTAGAGTGTCACCATGAAGCAGAAAGGAGATTTGAGCCGTGCAGAACGTCTTGAAATAGGGATTTTGTT
>JAGWWI010000018.1 GCA_018970465.1 Patescibacteria group bacterium | reverse complement strand
GAAATCAGTCTCCTCGCGCCGTGGCCACTGCGGCGGCAATCGCCTGTGCCGGAGCGGAGCGCTCGGCATGTGCTCATTGTACAAAACCCAATGCACATGCGGGGTATTGACGGGGGTTATCGGTAGCACGACCCCGCCACCAATGGCGGGGTCTATCCGATGACTCGCTTCATATCCAAGAGTCGTAGTCCGTCGGGCTCGTGGGGTCAACGCCCCACTTCGCGTCGAACTCGGCCTGGGCCTCTGCCAGGAGCTTCGCGGGATAGTCCGGGTCAAGTCGCCGGCGGCGCTGCATTTCGGCTAGTTCAACCGGGCTGACGTATGGCAATCCAGAACCTGGCGCCGCAGGTTCGCGGTCGTTTGCGGACATGGCTATTCTCCTCTTACCTTACGTTACAATAACACTGCTAATGTTCCTCGCTTAATCGAGCTGGTTTGACTATCCTGCTCGGGGTGGTAGGTTAGCCCCGGCAACACGGGAGGGTAGCTATGCAAATTTCGGTGGACGGCGTGCGTACATTCGACGGGCAGCACGCGGGCGGCACGATCAACCTCGCGGTCGATACGCTCCGACTGGGCATCACGACAGAGGGTCGAGCCGAACGCGTCAATGCGTCTAGGGCCCTCGCCGAGGTCCTACACGATCTCATCAAAGACTTCACTCCTGCCGATAAGGAGTTTGTCCTGGCGTTGGTCCAGGACGGGCGGCCGGAGAGTCAAGAAGACCTTCCGCTATAAGCGGTTGACGAGGGCGCGCCGCAAGGCGCGCCCTGACGATTTTTACCGCAGCGGCTTGCGCTTACGCGCCGGCGCCTTCTTAGGCGCCGTGCCTTCGAGCTGGTAGATCTCGTCGCGGATGAGGGCTGCGGTCTCGAAGTCGAGTGATTCGACCGCCTCGGCCATCTTGGCGCGCAGGTCTTTGATCATGCTCTCCGGGTCCTCCTGGTAGAGCTTGCGGTCAAGGTCGAGCATCTCGACGAGCGTCTTGTCGCGCTCTGAGCGCATCGACTCGGCGATGTCTTTGATCTCTTTCTTGATCGTCTGCGGCGTGATGCCGTGCGCTTTGTTATAGGCGAGCTGCTTCTCCCGCCGCCGATTCGTCTCCCCGATCGCCTTCTCCAAGGAGCCAGTCATCACGTCGGCATAGAGGATGACGCGGCCGAGCACATTGCGCGCTGCGCGGCCGATAGTCTGGATGAGTGAAGTCTCGCTCCGCAAGAAGCCCTCTTTGTCCGCATCGAGGATGCCGACGAGCTCCACCTCGGGCAGGTCGAGCCCCTCGCGCAAGAGGTTCACGCCGACGAGAATGTCGAACGCGCCGCGGCGGAAGTTCGTCAGGATGTCGATGCGGTCGATCGTCTTGACGTCGCTGTGGAGGTACTCCGCCTTGATACCTTTCTCGCGGAGGAAGCTCGCGAGGTCCTCGGCCATCTGCTTGGTGAGGGTCGTCGCGAGGGCGCGGCCGCCGCCCTTTATTACTTTCTCACTCTCCTCGATGAAGTCCTGAACCTGGCCCCTATATTCCTTCGTCTCGTTGATCGGCCGGACGACGAGCTCTGGGTCGATGAGGCCCGTCGGGCGGATGATCTGCTCGACCACGCGCTCGGAGTGCTGCTTCTCGAACGGGCCCGGCGTCGCCGAGGTGTAGATGGTCGCGCCGACGCGCTCCTCGAACTCTTCGAAGGTCAGCGGGCGGTTGTCGCGCGCCGATGGGAGACGGAATCCGTACTCGACCAGGTTGTCCTTACGCGACCTATCGCCCGCGTACATGCCCGCGATCTGCGGGACGGTCACGTGCGACTCGTCGATCACCGTCAAGAATCCTTTGTCCTCGGTGTCGCCGAAGAGTTCGGCGTTCTTGTGGAAGTAGGAGAGCAGCGTGTGCGGCGGCTCGCCGGGCGCGCGGCCGTCGAAGTGGCGCGAATAGTTCTCGATCCCCGAGGTGTACCCGAGCTCGCGGATGAGCGCGATGTCGTGGAGCGTACGGCGCTTGATGCGCTCTGCTTCGAGCGGTTTCTCCTCCCGCTTGAAGCGCGCCAGTTGCTCGTCGAGCTCGAGCTTGATGTCCGCAAGGGCGCGGTCGCGCTCCTCCTCGCTCGTGACGAAGTGCTTGGCCGGGAAGACGAAGAGGTGCGCCGGCTCACCGCGCTTCTCGCGCGAGACCGGGTCCAATTTCTCGATCGCGGCGACCGTGTCGCCGTCGAAGGCGACGCGGTAGATCGCGCGCTCGTTGGTGGGCATGAATTCGAGCGCGTTCCCCACGCCGCGGAACTGCCCTGGCGAGAGGTCGGCGGTCGTCCGCTCGAAGTAGATGTTCACGAGCTTGCGGATCAAGCCGTGCCGGCCGCCCTCGATCTCTTTGCCCTTGTCGAGGCGGACGCGCACTTTCTCATACTCCTCCGGCGAGCCGAGGCCGTAGATCGCGGAGACCGAGGCGACGATGATCACGTCGCGGCGCGTGAGGAGGGCCTGCGTCGCCGCGTGGCGCAGGCGATCGATCTCGGCGTTGATCTGCGCCTCCTTCTCGATGTAGGTATCGCTGTGCGCGATATAGGCCTCGGGCTGGTAGTAGTCGTAGTAGGAGACGAAGTAGTGCACCGCGTTCTCGGGAAAGAATTCGCGATACTCTTGCGCGAGCTGCGCGGCCAGGGTCTTGTTGTGCGCCAAGACGAGCGTGGGCTTGTCGTAGGCCGCGATCACATTCGCGGCCGTGTAGGTCTTCCCAGAGCCCGTCACGCCGAGCAGGGTCTGGTGCCGCAGGCCCTGCTTAAGGCCCGCGCTCAGAGCCTTAATAGCCTCCGGCTGATCCCCCGCCGGCGGGAATGGGGTGTGGAGCTTGAAATTGCTTGCCATGGCTAAATATTGTAAAACAAATATAGAAACCTTGCACGGAGGACCAACATGCCGGACATCGGCACAGAAGCATACCGCCTCTGGCGCGAACACGCCGAAGATCGCTTGAAGGACTACCCAGGCATTCGCGACTTCCTCTTCGCGCTCGCGCAGGAGAAGGCACCGAGACGGGACGGTGAGGAGGGTGAGACGAACGTGGCCAAGGCCGCGCACGCGTTCGCCTCCATTCCGGAGTGGCAACTCGGGGTATTCCTCCCCGCGATTGAGGGCGCTCTCACGAGCCCGGATGCGGCAGCCGCGGCGGCAATACTCGGTGAGGTTAACAAAGCATGTAAACGCTTGGTGAATCTCACGATCATCACCTGGGCTGCACTCGACCAGGGCGCAGCTGCGACCCTCGTGCGACAGCAGGAACTGCAAAATCGGCGCTCATGAGGACGCGGCCGGGCAATTGCCCGGCCGCGATCACGTTTGGTAATAGGCGCGAACGAAGTCTTCGCGGTAGGCGTCGAAGCGGCCGGCGAGGATGGCCTCGCGGGCACCCGCGACGAGTGCGAGGATGAAGTGCAGGTTGTGCAGCGAGCAGATGATGGAGCCGAGCATTTCCCCGCTCCGCACCAGGTGCGAGACGTAGGCGCGAGTGAAGCCCTGAGTCCCTGGCGCGACCGTCTCGGGGTCTATCGGCGAGAAGTCGCTCCGATACTGCTCACCCTTCAAGTGGATGATGCCGCGCTTGGTGTAGACCGAACCGTGGCGGCCGATGCGGGTGGGGGCGACGCAGTCGAAGATGTCGACGCCGTGCTTGACGCTAAGCAGGATGTCGCCCGGCTCCCCCACCCCGAGGCCGTGGACCGGCATCTCGGGCGGGATCTCCGCGAGCATCTTCAAGGCGCTCTCGAGGGAGTCGTCGCCATATTTCTTGCTAAACGAGCCGCCGAGGCCGAAGCCGTCGAAGCCCATAGAGCCGATCGCCTTCGCGCTCGCGCGGCGCAGGTCGTCGAACTGTCCGCCTTGCGCGATGCCGAAGATGGCTTGTCGAGACGCAGCATCGATATTCTGCCGATGCGCTCTCAAGGAGCGCTCCGCCCAGCGATGCGTCCGCTCCATCGCCTCCTTCTGATAGTCATACGGCTCCGTGGGCGCCGTGCACTCGTCGAAGGCGAAGAAGATATCGGCGCCGAGGGCGTGCTGGATCTCGACCGAGCGCTCGGGCGTGAAGCGGTGCAGCGAGCCGTCGACGTGCGAGGTGAAGGAGACGCCCTCGTCGTCGATAATCGCCAATTGGCCGTGCTGGCTCGCGACCTCCGGATCATACACCGCCACTTGATCCTCTTTCTCCTCCACCTCACCCATGCGGGAGGTCGGACCTCCCACAGTAAACTTGCTGATCTTCTTGCCATAGGCTGCGCCAAGCGAGAAGACCTGGAAGCCGCCCGAGTCGGTGATGGTCGGCCCCTCCCAGCCCATGAACTGCGCCAGGCCTCCTGCCTCTTTCACCAGTTCTTGGCCCGGCGAGAGGTAGAGGTGGTAGGTATTAGCGAGGACGACCTCGGCGCCCGCGCCCTGCAATTGCGCCGGAGAGACGCCCTTCACGCTCCCGCGGGTGCCCACAGGCGCGAAGGCGGGCGTCTTGATATCGCCGTGCGGCGTATGCAAGACACCCGCGCGGGCAGAGGCCGCGCGGGTGTCTATCTCAAACGAGAATCCGTTCGCCACTAGCGCGTAGTACCAGAACCCTTCTCCACCTTCAAGAGCTGGATCTCGAAGACGAGCGTCGAATTGCCCGGGATGGGGCCGTAGTCGTTCGGCCCGTAGCCAAGAGACGGCGGCACCACGAGCTTACGCGTCCCGCCCACCTTCATCCCGACGACGCCCTGATCCCAGCCGGGGATCACGTGCCCTGCGCCGAGGTCGAAGCTGAAGCCGTTCGCGGTCTCTTGGTGCTTCGCGGAGGCGTCGAAGACGGTGCCGTTCGTGAAGGCGCCTACGTAGTTGACCGTAACGGTATCGCCCGGCTCCGCAACGGCGCCCGTGCCGACGACTTCGTCGGTCGTTTGGAGCCCGTTCGGCGTATTCGTAGAAGTATCGGTAGGCATGGTGGTGGTAAGTGATTGGCCGGTAGTGTCGGTGGTCGTGGCGTCGGTGGTCGAGGCCATTGCCGCGCCCGCGCCTGCGGCCTGCGGGGCGGCAGGGGCAAGGAGCGCGAGCGGCGAGAGCCCTGGGAAGACGAACACCGCACCGACCACGACAAGCGCGATCGCGACGGCGATGCCGGTTTGGGTAACGGTCATGAGTATCAAGTAGGTGAAGTAACTGCGCTGCTAAATGCGGCGAACTCCGCGCGAACAGCCGCTCCGGCGAGGGCTTCGTGGCCCGGCACCTCCCGGTCGAGGAATGCCTGGATCTTCGCTGCGTCGCCCGCCTCGGCGAGATCCGCGAACTCCGCGCGCTTCCCTTCCGAGAGCTTCTCGAGGATGGCGGCGGCCGCGGCCTTGAGCGCGACCTCGGCGAAGGCCTCCGTGAGCTCCGCCCGCACGTCCTCCGGGAGCTCGGCGAGGCCGAGCCGCTCTGCGAGCACCTGCGTTCCGTCGTCGGGCATGCGCCTATGCTACCACGGTCGCCGGCGCGGGCGGCGGATACGCTTGGCGAACGAAGGTATCGGGGTTGACGACCGCGATCTGGTCGGGGGCGGTGGGTGCCTTGGTGATATCAAAGACGCTGCGGAACCAGCCCCGGCGATACGTCACCGACTCTACCCAGGGCCGGAGCGTGCCGTCCGCCATCACGACGGGCTTCTCGGCTTGGACCCAGACCGCGACGCCGGGGTGCCCCTTGGCGTACTCTTGCGCGAGCGTGAGGCGCGTCGCGTAGTCGTGCGCGTAGGCGATGGGCGCGCCGTTACCGCTGAAGTAGACGGCCCCATGCACTGAATCAATCGGGACCCCCTGCGCGTTCACGAACGACTCGGGCGCGCCGACGTGCGCGGCCGCGTCGATCGAATGCGGGAGTGGGGAGCGCCCGGGGAGGTAGCCTGGCGCCGAGTGGTTGATATTGATGTCGTCATGCGTCGGCGGTGGCTCGATGACGCCATTGAATGCCGGGTGCCCGGGCGCGGTCGAGGACGGCGGCGGGATGCCTTCGCCCGCCGGGAGCGACGGCTCGGCTGGATGCGGCGCTCGCGGGAGCGGCGCGGGCGATTCGGCGTGCGGCGCGGGAGCGTGCGCTGCAGCTCCCGCGTGCGCGGCAGGATGCGCTGGCGCTTCGGGGAGCGGCGTGTACGCGGGCGGAGGGATGATCGGCTCGCCGCGCGCGAGGCGCTCCTCGACCTGCTGATTGAAGTAATCGGCCGACTTGTCGGGGTTGATGCCCGCCGCCTGCGGCGCGTGCGCGGCGGGCGGGACCATCCGCGCACCCGCGGGCGCGTGCACCGTCGGCGCGTGCGCCCCGTCCTCGAAGCGGACCGAGCCGTCCGGCCAGAGCCGCAAGTGCGCGCCGCGCCCGACGAACGCGCTCGCGCCGTCCGCGCGGGCGAAGCCGTGGCTCGGGTCGAGTGCCATCCGGTGTACGAGGCCGTCGATGTGCTTCGCGTCCGCCGCGAGGAGCTTGGCGAGGTCGCTCCCGGGCGGAACGTTCGCGCCGTCGAGATGCTGCCCCTGGAGCTGGCGCCACATGTCCTTCAGCATCGCCTCGTAGCCGAGGCCGGGGCGCACCTCGACCGAGAGACTGGGGACCTTCGGCTCCTCTGCCGGAGGAGGCGCCGGATGCGACGGAGCTTCTGGCGCGGGCGCGGGGTGCGCAGACTCCGGTGGCGCGACAGGAGCCGCGGGATGTTCGGGGAGAGCCGGATGCTCGGGTGTCGGCGCTGCAGACCCCGGAACGGAAGACGTCGGGTGAGCGCCCGGCGCCGGCGCAGTCGACGGCGCGTGTTCTGGGTGCGCCACCGCGGGCGGTGGCGCATGCGTCGCAGGCAGCGCTTCGTGCGCTGGCGGTGGAACCGGCGCATGCCCTGCGCCTGGTAGGTGCGCGGGCGCGGTGGAGCTCAGCCCGGCAGCCAGGATCGAGAAACCAGCGCTGGAGGCCAGCGCAGCAGCCATCTCAACATTGCGCCGGTTGCGTGCTATCGCATCCGCATTGCCCGCCCGATATGCGGCACGCATTTCTTCAATGTCCGTGGATGTTTTTGCCTCGGTCCCCGCAGACTTCGCGAGACGCTCAGCGCTCCGTTTGCCCAAGGTCCGCTCATAGGCTTTACCGATCCCTGCGCCTGTAGCCGTGCCAACGGTAGTGCCAAAGTGGAAGCCCGCAAGACCGCGCAAGCCCCGCAAGCCGGCCGCACCGGCAAACGCCATCGCCCCTCCTGCCGCCGCAGGCGCCGCACCCAAGGCAGCGAACGCGGCAATACGCGTTCCTCGCCACCACCACCCGTATCGCTGGTCGAGTTCGCGATTTTTCCGCACCGCCCACTGAAGGCCGTTCGCCACTATGCCCGCCTCCTTCTCGCTCAAGACGCGGGCACGCTCTGCCTCGCGCGCCTTCTCGCCGCGCACGATCACGTCCCCGTGAATCATCCGACGGCGGTAGCGATTGGCAACGCGCGCCGCGAAGTCTGCCGAAAGCGCCTTCTTCTCCGGGTCACGACCAGCGCCGAGCTTCGCGGCGAGGCGGGCTTCGAGCGCACCGGCATATTTGGCGGCCGCTTCGTTCATCTCCCACTCCGGCGGACCGCCTCGGTTATCGCCTCGGGCCCAGGCAGCCGCACGACTAAAGAGCTTCTTGCGGTAATAATTCGCATCTCTCGCCTGCACCACTCCCTCTGCCGCCAGAAGCTTCTCTCGACGAGCGCCGACGCTCTCTTGAACGGGGCCAGCAAGGCTTGCAGACGCGGCATCCGCCCGCAGCCGAGCGACCTCTTCGCGCGCGGTAACTGCCTCCGCGCGAAAGCGCGCGGCTTCGGCAACGTCTTTGCGCTCCATCGCAGCGTCCTCTGCAATCCGCGCAGCCTTCAGCCGGTCGGCGGCCTGTTGCAACGAGCTCTTCGGCTTCGGCGCGCCGGGCGGCGGCGGAGGTGCACCACCCGGTGGCGGAGGTGAGCCAAATGTCGGAGGAGGCGGAGCCCCCGAGGGCTGAGGCGGCACCTCATCGGGCGGAGCGGTCCCACTTGCCAGCGCGCCAGTGCCCTCCGCTTCTTCTGTGGAGGTCGAGCCGTCCGCGACTTCCTCCTCAGCTCCTTCACTCGCACCTTCCCCCCACTTCCCCCAACGCTCATCCTTCTGCGACTCCAATTCGATGTTCTCCACCATTGCTCGGAGATGCTCGCGCTCCGCTTCGGCGCGATCATGCTCCTCTTTCTTTGTCCTCTTCTCCTCCTCTGCCTCGTCTGCCCAGCGCCGCACGTCCGCATTCATACTATCCGTAAGGGTGTTGCTTAGGAGTTCGCGCTCTTGCCGCTCTTTCGCTTCCTGCTCATACGTGTGATACAGGTCCTCGCGCTCCCGCCATTCTCGTTCGCGCCCGCGATTGCTGCGGGAGACGAGGATGCTTTGTAGATGGGACTGCAAGTTATCGGTGAGCTCGCCCGCGAGGCGCGCGTAAGCCTGTTTCAGCTGCATCTCGATAGCGGCGCGCTCTGCTGCGTCTCGGGTTCTGCGGCGTCGCGCGAGGTCGTGCCTGATATTCTCCTGTTCGGCCTCTATACGTTGCCACGCATCATGCATAGCCCCCGCTCTGGAATGGCCGATATGGTGCGACCTGAGGCCTGCTTTCAGATCCGCGACGGCAGCGTTCACTTTCTGTGCGAACGCTCCGGGATGGAAGCGCTCGGGCTCGCCGCGGGGCCGCGGGGGCCACTCGAGCGTGAGCGTTGATTCCGTAGGGGCTGGTCTCGGCCGCTCAGGCGCGGCGGTGTTGGCGCCTTCTCTTGCTCGCCGCTCCCGTCCCTCCGCGGCCCGCCGCTTGCCTCCTGAGAGCGTGTCGAACGCCTCGCGGAGCCGATCCATCGCCTCGGCGTCGCCGCGATACTTCTTCCCTGCCTCTCTATATGCCTCTTTGATGGCGCCCTTCTCCGCGTCCGGAGCGACACCAAGGCGCTCATGCATATCTTCGGCCTGAGGATTCGCCCCGGATTGCTGCGCCGCGAAGTCGCGCTTCTCGGGTTCTGCCGGCTCCGATTCGGCTTCGCGATCTCCATCCGCCGCCGCATCTACAGGCGGCGCTTCCTCCTGGGGCGGAGCAGGGGCCTCGGGCTCCTCCGGCCGCGCAGCCGCCGCGCCGGCTGCCTCGGCCTTTGCTGCCTCCTCCGCTTCTCTTGCCGCTCGTTGCTCCTCCATACGACGTGCGTACGCCGCATCGAGCTCCGTTTGGCGGTCGGCGGCTGCTTGGCGGCGCGCTACCGCCTGACTAGGAGCGGCTGCTTGTGCGGAAGTAGGCGGCGGAGCTCGACGCGCAGCCTCGGCCTGACGGCGTTCATACGCTGCGGTACGCGCCCTCTCTTGGGCCTCTGCCACTCGTTGCACCTGCGCTTTGAATGCTTGATCCTGCGCGAATCGCTTTTCCGCTTTTTCATACGAGTATCCCAACTCGTCCGTCATATCCAAAAGCGCCCGCTTCACTGGGTCTTTTAAAATATCTCGTGCGGCCGAAAGCGTTTTAAATTGTTCCTCGTCTATCTGGTTTGTATCCGGATGCAGTATCTTGGCCTTTTCCCTAAAGGCCACGTTTATCTCTGCCGTAGTGGCGTTCCGATCAACGCCAAGGAGCGCGTACTTTTGATTGGCTTCAGAGCGCGCACGTTCTGGGCCTCTCCCGCCGCGTTCTCCGGACCACCGATTACCACTGCGAGCCATACGTTTAGCGCGCAAGATACCGTTCCCGAATCATAGTCTCTACGCTAGCACGGTCGCGGCCGTAGGTAAGCGCAGAGAGCTGGATAAGGTCCTCGACCTGGTCGTGGCGCAAGGCCGGGAGGTCGGGGGTCCGGAGGTCCAAGGGCTTCTGCGGGACGCCGGCGGCGAGGATCTTCACATACGCGTTCCGATTCTCGATGTTGACGAAGTCGAGCGCGGAGAAGACGGGCGCGTAGATCTTCGCGAACTGCTCGGCGTCCTCCTCGCCGACGCGGAAGACGGCCATATTCCCCACGTTGCCGAAGACCGCGTCGCGCGTCTTCTCCTCGATCTGCGCGAGGAATTGGTGCGCGACCGTAAGCGCGAGCTTATACTTGCGCGCCTCGGAGAGGATGCCGGGGATCGAGTCGGTCGTGACGTTCTGGAATTCATCTATATATAGGTAGAACGGCGGATACGCCGCGCGCGGGTTATCGGCCCGGGACAAGGCAGCCATGAAGAGCTTGCCGACGATGATGAGCCCCAGGAGGTTCGCATTGCGCTCCCCCAAGCGGCCCTTCGAGAGGTTCACGAGGAGGATCTTCTTGCTATCCATCACCTCGCGGAAGGTGAAGGAGGAGTGCTGCTGCCCCACGATCGGGCGGATGAAGTCGTTCGCGGTGAAGTCGTCGAACTTGTTCGTGATATAGGGCACGATGTTTTCGAGCGCGGCCTCGCCGCCCGCTTTCGTCGCGATCTCGCGCCAGAACTGCGCGACGACCGGGTTCATGCATCGCGCGAGCTTCGCCTCGCGGAACTCCGCGTTCGCGAGGACCCGGGCGATGTCGAGGATCGTCGAGCCGGTCGCCGGGTCCTCCATCACCAAGAGCGTCGCATTGCGGAAGTACTGCTCGAACGCGGGCCCCATCGACTCGGGCACGTCGCCGTAGAGCCGCTTGAAGATCGCGAGGAGCTCGTTGACGATGAAGGTCTTCTGCTCCGGCCGGCTCGCGTCGTACTCGAGGAAGTTCAAGCCGAAGGGCCGCGCGAGGTCGGCCGGGTCGAAGTAGATCACGTCCTCGTAGCGCTCGGGCGGGATCGCCGCGAGGATGTCGACGATGTCCGAGCCGTGCGGGTCGATGAAGCAGCAGCCCTCGCCTGCCTTGATGTCCTCGATGATGAGAGATTTCATCAAGCCTGTCTTGCCGGTGCCCGTCTGGCCGATGATGTAGAGGTGCCGGAGGCGATCCTCGGGCGCGAGGCGAATCGCGGTCGCCTGCCCGCGGTAGGTGTTCGTGCCAAGCAGGGCGCCCGCGGCGGGGAGCGTGAGCGGCGCTGGGGCGTGCGCGAAGCGCGCCTGCGCGAGGTGCGGCGAAGACGAGAGACCGGCAGGAGGAAAATGGAAGAGCGTCGTCAATTCGCGAAGCGATAGCGGCAGCGGCGCCGAGGCGGGCAGGCGGAAGGAGAACTCCTCCGAGAAGCTCGCGAGACGCGTGGCAGGGACGCGGGAGAACTCGAACCGGTTGCCGCCCGTATTGCCGAACTGGTTGAACGCCGCCTCGAGCTCGGCGAGGATCTGGCTCGCGCGCGCCCCGTCGCCCGCCGAGGCGACGAGCCGGAGCGAGACAGCCGCCACCGGCGAGGCGATCTTGCGCTCCACCTGCTCGATGTACGTCTTGTTGGCCTCGATCTCGCGCGCTTCGGCCTCCTTGCGCTTGTCTTCGTCCTTGCCTTTGCGCGAGAAGAGCGTGTGCACGGCCTCGCGAGCGAAGCGCCCGAGCTCCGTCTCGGGGAGCGAGAGCGCCTCGCCGTGCTTCACGCCCTTGCGCAAGGCGTCGAGCATCTTCTTGTAGTGTTTGACGTAGCGCTCGCCCGCAGGCTCGATCACGAGCTGGAGCCCGGCGCCTTCGCCCGTGCTTGCGATCTTGGCGAAGGCGTTCGTGATCGCGTTCAAGGGGTCGTAGTCGAATTCGTCGTACTCCTTCACGGGGAGCGCGGGGTAGGTCGCGAGCTTGGCGACAGAGGCGACCGCGATGCCCTTGGCGAAGAGGTTGTAGTCGTACGGGAGCGCGAGGAGGCGCGCGTCGGGGAAGACGGCGAGCAGCTGCTTCTCGAAGAGATCGCGCTTGCCGTTCGGGATCGCGGCGTAGAACTTAAGCTCCGGCGCGTCCGCAGGGACGGCGAGCTCGAGCGCGAAGGAGCCAGGCTCCGCCGCGTCGGCCGCACCGACGGCGAGGAGGCCGGCGTAGAGCTGCTCCATCGCCGAGACGAGCTCTTTGAAGGGGCGCTCGCGCTTCGCCTCGCCCTCCTCCCCCGGCTCGGGGAGCGCGACCTCGTAGAGGGTCATGCGGAGCGCCTTCATGCGCGGCGACTTCTCGTCTTTGGCCGATGCGGAGCCCGGCTCGGCAGGCAGGCCGTCGGCGACGTAGCGCACCAGATAGCGATGGAAGTCATCCATCACGCGCGGGTCGTTCATCCGCTCGGCGACCGCGAGCGCGTTCTTGATCCCCTTCTCCGCGGCCGCCTGGCGGAGCGCGATGACCGCGCGCTCGGTGTCGCCCAAGTCGAGCTCGGCGAGGATCGCGTCGGCCTCCGCAGCTGCGGTCTCGGGCGAGATGCGATATTCGGGCGCAAGGAGATTCTCGGCGGGTGCCGCGTGGTGCGTAGCGAGCGCCTCGCTCGCGAGCTCGTGCCGGACCAGTTCCGCGGTCGCGGGGCCCGTGTGCTCCCGCGCGAGCGCGAGCTCCTGCTCCTTCTTCGCGACTTCAGCCCGCAGATACGCGAGCTCCTCCTCAGGGGTCCCGAGATATGGCGCCGATTCCATACATATAATAGTAGCAGCGCGCGCCCCGCGCGGGCGCCTTAATCCCCGCATACGGAAAACGGCGGCGCTAAGGCGCCGCCGCCCTTCCTCGCGTCTACTTCAAGCCATTCGCGTGACAAGCGCGCACGAGGCAATGAGCGTATTCTTGAGCGCAAGCGGGTCGTTCGGCTGATACACGAACAACCAAACATCCGTAGCTTGACTAACCGCCTCGGCACATTCATGCCTCTCATTCGGACGTATGAGACGGAAGGCGCGATTCGATTCTTCGATTGCAACGTCCAGGCCCGCCCCAAGTCTCGTCTGCACATACGCCGCCGCTAGTTGAGTCCTTCGGGACCGGATTGCCCGAATGCTGCCCGCGAGACCGCGCAGATCGGGAGCCGCTCGCAATTCACTACCCTTCAGTGATGCCATCGAGTGACGCTTGGCCTTCAGTTCGCATTCAAGAGCGGCGAGTTCCTTCACGTACTCGGTAATTTGGCCTTTTTCGTCAAGAAATCTCACGTTCAACTTAATATTCGCGCCGTCGGCTATTCGCTGCTCCATTTCGACGACCACAGCCTCTTCCGATAAGTGCGATGCGGTCGAGACCAAGAAGAACTCCGCGTCGACAAGATTCGCTGTCATAACCATATCTGCCCTCCTCTGGTATGTAAAATAGCATCACGTAGGCGGATTGTGTATTTGCGATACTTCCCGCGAAATTGCGACCTTCTTGCTCGCGTGCGCGCAGGCGAATCTCTTCCGCAAAGTCTGCTAAGAGCAGCTTTACAAGGAGTACCCGCGCAAGCAGGCAGCAAACCTTACGGCGTCGTGGCCGTGCTGCCCGTCGAGGAGCCGCTCGGCGTACTCGCACTCGTATCAGTGGTCACCGCACTCGTCGTAGTGGTGTCGGCAGGTGCGGAGGTCGGGGCGGGTGCGGTCGTGGTGTCGGTGGAGCTGGTAGGTGCAGGAGCGGTCGTGGTGTCGGCCGGGGTGGTGTTAGAGGAGGCGACGGATCCGCTCGTGCTTGACGAGGGCGTGGAGGAGGCGGTCGTATCTGAGACAGGAGTCGTCGAAGCCGCGCTGGCGCTGCTTGAAGCGGGCGTCGTCGAGGCGTCGGTCGGGGCAGACGCGCTCCCTGCCCCGGAAGTGCTGGTGGTAGCGTCAGATGTGGTCGCGCTGGTCGTGGCGACTGTCGTGGTGATGGCAGTGGTCGTTGTTATAGTCGTCGAGGCAGTCGGTGTCTCGCCTGCAGAATGGAGCGCAGCATCGAGCTCGGCGCGTGTGTAGCAGCTCGTGCCGTTCGCATCCGAGAGGCAGAGTTGGTTCGTTTGAACGGCCTTGGCATACACAGTATCCCCGTAGATGTTTTTAGCAAAGAAGTCATTGATCCCGTTCGAGGCACTTCCCATCCAGGCCGCCATGCGCCCAAAGACGCTCCCGAAGAACCCCTGCGCGAACGCCTGCGCCGCATCAAGAGGCGTTGTCGTGCTCGCAATGTCGAGGGTGGAGGAGGCAATCGCCGCCAGATCAAGATTGATGCCCTGGAGAGCCGCAACCGAAGCCTCGACCGCCGAGAGGCGCGAACCCTGCGCCGCGACCTGGCCCGAGAGCGTATCCACCTGCCCTGCCAAGGCTTGCACGCCCGCAAGGGTGAGGGTCGAGAGCTTGAAGAGGTCGACGCCCGAGCCGTCCGCGGAGAGGAGCTCGGGGGCGACCGCGCGCACGTCTTCAGCGAGGAGGCCGAGGCGGGGCTCGTTAGAGGCGTCGGCAGTATAGGTATAGGTCGCGGGCTGGAGGGCGCGGAGTTCGGCGAGGGTCGAGGAGGCGTCGGAGCGATATGCGACGTTCGTGACGACGGCGCGCGAGGAGGCGTCGACGAAGCCCTCGGCGATAGTGTCGGGCGCGACCTGGGGCGTGCTCGTGGCCGCGCCGAGAGAGCCGTCCGCGCCGACCGCGAGCTGATTCGGCGCGAAGGTGTACTCCGGCTCGACGAAGACCGTGACCTCGCCCGGCGTCGAGCGGCTCTCGAGCGCGACGCCGACGGTGCGACCCGAGGCGACGGCCTTCGCGCCTTCGCCGGGGGTGGTCGCCGAGAGCGCGATGCGGTCGCCCGCCTTAATGGGCCCGTTCTCCATCGTCACCTTGACGGGGACGCGGCCGGAGAGGGCGATCGCGACCTTGGCGGAGGAGGTGGCGAAGGTGCCGAAGGTGAGGCCCGGGGCGGTCGAGACGATGCCGAGGGGGGCCATGGCGCCCGAGGCGCGCTCGACCGCCGTCGGGGCCGCGGGGTCGACCGCGACGATCTCGCCCGGGGCGAGGGTCGGGTCTGCGGTCGGGTACTGCTCGGCGACGTCATAGCCGCCCGCGGCGTGGGCGGAGCCGTAGTATAGGTCGCCGGCGGTGGTGGCGCCGGAGCAGCCGATGCCGCCGGAGGTCTTGGCGAAGCAGCCGGCGCCGGCGACGGTGAGGGTGGCGCCGGGGGTGGTGGTGCCGATGCCGACGTTGCCGCCGAGCGGGTTGATCGCAAACGGATCTGCGCCACTCGCCCAGTTACGAACCTGGAGCCAGTAAGGGAAGCTGCCCGAGTTCTGGTAACCGACGACCAACTCCGTGCTGCCAGCGCTATCGAGGCTTAGTTGGGTGCCCGAAGAATGGTAGGTGAGAGAAGGCGACGAGTTCGTACCGTCAACTTGGAGGTTCGCCGCCGGACTCGTCGTGCCGATACCGACGTTGCCGTTCTGATCTATCACCATCCGCGCATAGGTAGACTGGAGGGTTGCATCGCTGATAGTCCCACCTGTGCTCCCGCTGCTCCCCTTCGTATAGAATCGGAGGCCCGAGTTGCCGTAGGCAAGCATCGCTCCGAATCCGTTCGAGCCGCTTGCGCCATAGTTCCACAAGCTGCTGGACTTATCCCAGTAGAGATTGCCGCTCACGACAAGGCGGGTGAAATTCGAGCCTGAGTCAAACGGATCTTGCAGCCATGCGCGGTCAAGAGTTGGCCCGGTATACCCGGTAGTCGAGATGCCAGTGACACCAGAGCTGCTTTCTACCGCAAGCGTCGAGACCGGCGTCGTCGTCCCGATGCCGACGTTGCCGGAGGAGTTGATGTATAGAGCGGTCGAGGTTGCGCCGGACGTGTTTGCGGTAATGAAGCTGAGGCCGCCACCGTTATTCCCCGCATCGCGATTCGCGACAATTTCTGCGATTTGATCCATCGCGTTGCCGCCGCTGTTGGCATTGACATTATTGAACATGATGCCGGCAACCGGCGCATTACTGTTGGCCCAAGCGCCCCAAAGGCTGAAGTAGTTTGCCTGTGAACAGCAACTACCCGAGTCTCCGATCTGGAGCTTTTGGGTCGGACTCGTCGTCCCGATACCGACGTTGCCAGACCCCAGAATGGTCAGCTTCGTACCCATGGACCCGCCCGCGTTCCCTAAGTTATAAAATTCAAAGTCTCCCGTTGATCCGCCTCCCGTAACATC